>JAQVWU010000127.1 GCA_028709565.1 Eubacteriales bacterium | reverse complement strand
CAGACCGTTGTAAAAAGCGCAGACCAGAAAAAATATAACGGCGCAGACTATCGCTGCGGCAATAGCTTCATTCACGGTTTTTTCCTGTCATCTGATTATCATCTGATTATCATCTGATTATCATCTGATTATCATCTTATTGTCATCTTTTCATCATCTCATCTTGTTTAATTTTTAATATTATCTTAATGCCCGCTTTGTTGACAATTAAGCGCCGGTGTAATATAATATACGGTATACATAAAATCCGGCCGGTCCGGATTCGTGTTTATTTTACATTTACTGACTATGATACGGCGGAACGGTCTGCCGGGAGGAGAACGCTTGATAGATTTACTGACGCATATGTTTGTTGCAGATTCCGATGACACGCAAAACCCCAAAGTCAGGCACAGTTACGGCATGTTTACCGGCACTGTCGGCATTATAGTTAATATCCTGCTATTTTTCGGTAAGTTAATTATAGGTACGCTGGCATCAAGCGTTTCAATCCGCGCGGACGCCATAAACAATCTGTCCGACGCCGGTTCTTCGCTGATATCCCTTGTCAGTTTTAAAATATCCTCCAAACCCGCCGACCGCGAACACCCCTTCGGTCATTCGCGTATAGAATACATAGCATCTATTATTGTATCATTTTTTATTATGCATGTCGCGGTGGGTTTGCTGACCGAATCGTTTGACCGCATACTGCATCCGAAGGAAACGATATTCGGTATCGCTACGGTGGTCATACTTTCGATTTCCATCGCGGCAAAAGGCTGGCTTTATATCCTGAACCGCAATATCGGCCGCAAAATAAATTCGTCGGTAATGGGAGCCACTGCCGCCGACAGTCTGTCGGACGTGATGGCAACCTCGGCGGTGCTGCTGTCCGCGGTTATCTCGCGCATAACGGGCTTTGATACCGACGGGTATATGGGAATGGCTGTCGCGGTGCTTATCTTTATCTCCGGTCTGAAAATCCTTGTTGACGCCTCAAACAATCTGCTGGGCGCGCCGCCCGACCCGGATATGCTCGGTCATATAACCGAATACGTAAAAAAATATGATGAGGTGCTGGATATACATGACATAGTCATACATAATTACGGACCCGGGCGCTGCTTCGCCTCGTTTCACGCGGAGGTTGACGGTAAACAAGATGTCTATGAGACCCATGACGCGATAGACAATATCGAAAGGGAACTGTCCGAAATGTACGGCATACACTGCGCCGTGCACCTGGACCCCATCGTGACCGACGACCCCTTTGCGGAGGAACTGCGGGAAAGGGTCGATGCGATAGTAAACATGTATGACGGTGTGACCATGCATGACTTCAGGATGGTCACCGGACCCACCCACAGCAATCTGATATTCGATCTTGTAATACCCTATGAATACAAAATTCCGGCTTCACAGATTAAAGACGAAATCGACGGGAAGATAAAAAAGATCGACAAAAACTATTATACGGTAATAACGATAGACCAGGCGTAAATTAAATGATTAAAGGATTAAATGATTAAAGGATTAAATGATTAAAGGATTAAATGATTAAAGGATAATAGATAACTGAAAATGAAACGGAAAGGAACATCATGAACGCGGGTATAACCGAGGTCGACATACACGGGATGACACGCCGTCAGGCGGAGGTATACGTTACCTCGCGGATAAAACGCGCCGGGGGCGACGTATACAGGATACGCGTAATCCACGGTTATCGCGGCGGTACCGGTCTGCGCGAAATGATACGCTCCCGTTATAAATCCCATCCCCGCGTGCTGCGTATCGAATTCGGGCTCAACCAGGGTGAAACCGACCTGATACTCAGGGAGTATATCTGAGCTATACGGTGCCCTTTTTTATAATAATATTGGCATAAAGCGCCGTTTCGCCCGTCTGGACAACGGCGTAGCATTTTTTTGCCCTCTCGTAAAAGGCATACCGTTCCAGACGTTCAATACCGGCATCGGTATGCGGCGCCGTTATTGCGGCAAAGATGTCCCAAATGGGAACCTCGACCCGGTCGCCCGGTACCTTTTCCATTATATATACGGGGGGCGCGTAGGTGTCAAGCGGATACAGTTCCAGTATGGCCGCCAGTATCTCCGCCGCTCCGTGTCCGTCGGCGCGAACGAGATTCTGTGCCATGGAGGCGCCAGGAAAATTGCCGTCAGCGATGCACAGTTCGTCGCCGTGTCCCATTTCGGCGAGTATTTTCAGCAATTCGGGTGAAATGATTTTAGGAATGCCCTTTAACATGTTTGTCTCCCCTTTATATTATTATATCGGTATATCGTGTGTAGAATATTATACCGTTAGATTATAACACAGTCTGAGATTATATGTCAATCGCCGACTGTGTTATATTATTATTTAAAGCGTGTATTGACATTGAATTGCGGGTATGTTAAACTTTTGGTAACCGGTTATTATTTAAAATGCAAAAACGGAGGAAGAGAATCATGCAATACGAATATTCGGTGTTTACCAAGCCGTGGAAAACGCTGTCGTCCGAGGAGCTGGCCGACCTGGTAGCGAAAATGGGCTTTAACGGCGTTGAGTTTCCGCTGCGCGACGGATACCAGGCGCAGCCGTCAGACGCCCTTGAATCGCTGCCGGCGTTAGCCGGGGTGTTCGCTTCACGCGGGCTTAAAATCTACAGTGTGGCGTCATCGATTGACGAACACATCTTTAAGGCCTGCGCACTGGCAGGGGTGCCGATTATACGGATTATGGCGGGTTACGGAGCCGAAGGATATCTTGAGGGCGAGAGGCGTATGAAGGAGACGCTGCGCGCCGTACAGCCGCTGTGCGAAAAATACGGCGTGCGGGTCGGTGTTCAGCAGCATTGCGGTAAAATGGTAAACAACTCGATGGAATTGCGTCATCTGCTTGATGGTCTGGACAAGCGCTATATCGGCGCCGTCTGGGACGCGGCGCACAGCGCGCTGGCGGGCGAAAATCCCGAACAGGGGCTGGAGATACTGCGGGAATATCTGTTTATGGTCAACTTTAAGTCGGCGTATTACAAAAAAGACGCGCGGACTCAGGGGGACTGGGATATATACCGGCCGTATTTCGCCGCGGGGCGGGAGTGTCAGTTCTCGTGGGCGGACGGTGTCGCATATCTTAAAAAAATCGGTTATGACGGGGTGATATGCATGCCCGCCGAATATACAGACGAGAACAATATAGAAGAAAAGACGACGGCGGATTTAATCTTCCTGAAAAAGCTGCTGGGTGACAACAATGAGTTTTAAAGTTGCGTTTATAGGGGCGGGGGACCGCGCCAATCAGGTGATATATCCCGCGTTCAATGCTCTGGCCGAAAAGGATCAGATAGAACTGTGCGCCATATGCGATCTCGATGATGAAAAGCGCAGCCGCACGGCTGACAAGTACGGAATAAACCGTGAATTCCGTTACGGAAGCGGGACTGACGATTATAAAATGATGGTTGAGGATGTGCAGCCCGATGCGGTTATCGCAGTAGGGCAGCCGCACCTGTTTTACGATATCTGGAAATGGTGTCTGGAGCAGGGTCTGAATTTATATATAGAAAAACCTTTCGGACTGACCCTTCATCAGGCGCGCGCGCTGACATATCTGGCCAACCTCAGAGGCTGCACCACACAGGTCTCCTTCCAGCGCAGGTCGACCCCTTTGATTATACAGGCCAGGGAGGAATGCCTCAAACGCGGCAGGATATTTCATTCGGTATGTAAATTCTATAAATGCGACCGCAGCCCGTTTATCGGCGCGCGGGACCACATGATGGATGACTGTGTCCACTCGATAGATACGGTCCGCTGGATGAACGGCGGAGAGGTGGTCAATATATCAAGTATCGCGCGGGCGCTCAACACCCCCGATTATAATTATTTTAATATCGTACTGGAGTTTGACAACGGTTCGGTGGGCGTTATTATGAATAACTGGTCCTCGGGTAAACGCATTTTTGCCGTGGAGATGCACGCGCCCGGTATCTATATCGAGGCTGAGCATGAAACCGAGGCAAAGATATACCGCGACGGCAGTCTTATACCCGAGATAATTACCACCGAGGAGGCCGCGTCGAGCAGCGATTACTTTGTGCATTCGGGCGTGCTGGCCAAGGCGGCTGATTTTATCGACGCCTGCAAACGCAAACGCCCCGCCGAATCGAATTTCAACGATGCGCTCAAGACCATGGAGATTGCCCACCGGGTGCTGGCACAGGCGCAGTAGTAAAGAAATAAAATAAATATTTAATATATATGGAGACAGATCATGAAAATTACAGCGGTCAATACATATCTTGTCCGGCCCAGATGGTGCTTTGTGGAGATAACAACCGACGAGGGCTATACCGGCTGGGGCGAAGCGGTGCTCGAGGGCAGGGCTGCCACGGTACAGACGGCGGTGGGTGAGGTCACCGGATATCTCGTTGGCGCCGACCCCATGAGGATTGAGGACCTTTGGACGCTGATGTACCGCGGCGGCTTTTATCGCGGGGGCGGCATACTCATGAGCGCGATTGCCGGTATAGACCAGGCGCTGTGGGATATCAAGGGCAAATACTATAACGCGCCGGTATACGACCTGCTGGGCGGACGCTGCCGCGATAAAATGCGGGTGTATTCGTGGATCGGCGGGGACAGACCGGCCGACGCGGCGCGGTCGGCGCAGGAAAAGATGGAGCAGGGGTTCACCGCCGTAAAGATGAACGCGGTGGAGGAACTGCAGTATGTGGACAGCCACGCCAAAATCGACGCGGTGCTGGAGCGTGTGGCGGAAATCCGCCGCGTGTGCGGAAACGGTCTGGGCATCGGCATCGATTTTCACGGCCGCGTCCATAAACCGATGGCCAAGGTGCTGGCAAATAAACTGGAGGAATTCAATCCGATGTTTATCGAGGAACCGGTGCTGTGCGACAACATGGAGGCCTTCGCCGACGTTGCCCGCGCCTGCTCGATACCGATTGCGACGGGCGAACGCATGTTCACCAAACAGGAGTTCAAGCGCCTGCTCTCCGACGGGTATGTGGATATAATCCAGCCGGACCTGTCCCATGCCGGGGGCATCACCGAGGTTAAAAAGATAGCCGCGATGGCGGAGGCATATGATGTCGCTCTCGCCCCCCACTGTCCGCTGGGACCCATAGCCCTCATGGCCTGTATTCAGATAGACGCCTGCTGCCATAACGCGATTATACAGGAACAGAGCATCGGCATACACTACAACACCGACGGAGGCGTGCTCGATTACGTTCACAACCGCGAAGCCTTTGAGTTCAAAGACGGCTGGATGGCGCTGCCGGTCATCCCGGGTATCGGCGCTGAGGTCAACCGCGAGCTGGTTATCGAGGAAAACAAGAATCCGCATAACTGGAAAAACCCCATCTGGCGTCACGAGGACGGCAGCATCGCCGAGTGGTGACAAGCCGTCCAATAATAAAAACTATATGTATAAATACAAACATACGGGGAAATACAACAAATGAAAAAGCTTACCGCGTTTCTTTTGATAACATGTTCGATATTATCGGTTTCAGCCTGCTCCGAACCTCAGGCCGAAGAGGAGCCGTCATTTACCGTTGCCGCGCCCGCCCAGGAGACCGAAGCGTCACGTTACGTATCCGATGACCTCGATGACACCGATTTCGAAAAACGCACCTTTACCGCGCTCCTGCGGGACGAGGAAGAACATTACCGTGAATATACGGCCGACGAAGAAACCGGTGATATAATAAACGATTCCATCTATGCGCGGACACGCACGGTGGAGGAGCGTTTTAATGTTGAACTGGAAGCCTACCGGGTCGCCGAGGGTAATCTGAACAATGTCTTTACCAATACCGTTAAAGCCGGGGATTACGCCTTTGATATCGGTATGCAGCATATGATTTACTGCGCTCAGCTGGCCGCGGGGGAGGTCACGGTAAACTGGTATGATGTACCCCATGTAGACTTCGATAAACCCTGGTGGACCGGCTCTGTCGGAGAACTGACCGTCGACGGGGTAATGTATGTTACGGCGTCCGACCTGTGTCTCAATACCTTTGAGATGACCTGGATGCTCATCTTCAACAAGCAGCTGGTACAGGATTACAAGAACATCGACCCTTATGAACTTGTCAGGTCGGGCAAATGGACGATTGACAGTTTTACTGCTTCCCTTACCGATGTTTCAAACGATCTCAACGGCGACGGTGTCATGGACGACAACGACTTTTACGGTATAAATTCCTACGGCGGTTTATGGCTCGCGTCCATCGGCAATTTTATGTGGGCGGCGGGTCAGAAGATCTCCGAGTTTGACGAAAACGGCGTGCCCTATTTTGCCATGGACACCGAAAAAATGTACAATATCGTTGATAAAGTCTATAATATACTGTGTATGAACGATAATGCCCATTTTGACAAAACCAACGGTCAGGACCTGATATTCTGGAAAAACCGGTCGCTGTTTGCTTCATGCATGGTCCGTGATATCGAGGCAAATCGGGATAAGGACACCGAATACGGTATGGTGCCCTATCCCAAATATGACGAGTCACAGGAAAGATACCTTACCCTTGTGGACGGTCACGCGTCCATGATGCTCGTTCCCGTGTTCGCGTCGGAGGATGACCTTGATTTTATCGGAACCATTACCGAAGCGCTCTCGGCGGAAGCATATAATTCGGTGCTGCCGGCCTATTATGAGACGGCCATGCAGATAAAGTTCGCGCGTGACGAAAATTTCCCGGAAATGCTGGAGCTGATACGGCAGGGGCGTACATTCAACTTTGGATATGTATACGATACCAAGATAAACCGCGACATCCTGCCCAACCTGATTATAAATAAAAGCACCGACCTCGCCTCCAAACTGGCGGCAACAAAAGACGCCACAAATGAATATTACGGCAAGATATTATCGCTCTACGACTAAAAATAAAAAGAGTTGAGACAAACCGAATATGAAACATATAACAAAAGAATGGTTTTCCCGCGCGCGCGTCGGGCTGTTTACCCATTATACCTATGCGACATATCGCTCGGACAACAATTACGGCGGTACCCGGCGCTCGGCTTCGGACAGCTCGGGAGCCGATTCGGCCGAAGAGGCTGCCCGGGCACTTGACGCCGCCGCCTATGCCCGTGCCGCCCGGGATATGGGGGCGCAGTATGTCGTCTTTACCGTCTGCCACGCGGGCTTTAATCTGTTGTTCCCCTCCGAAACCATGAGGAACACAGGGGTTGCCCATAAGACCTCGGACACCGACGCCATAGCCGCGCTGCTGGAATCGCTCGGACAATATGATATCCCGCTGGTTTTATATATGCCGCCCAATGACAATCACGACATCACCGACGCTGACCTGATTAAAATGGGCTGGATGAAACCCGACGGTACGCAGGACGATGACGGGCGTGAGGATTTTATAAACGCCCTGCTGCGTGAAATCAATATCCGTTACCGGGGACGCATTGCCGGTATATGGTTTGATCAGGGCGGACCCCGACCGTCGGCCGCGGCTGCGCTGCGTGAGGGGAACGGGGACGCCGTCATCTTTGTAAACCGCGGTATAACCGCAGATGACGGCAAAAGCGAAATCTCGGATTTCTATGTGTCCGAATATTACGGACAGATTCCGGCAGGTGATACCGACGCCTTTCCCGTTCATCATTCGCAGATAAACCGCATATTCGGCGGGTCCTGGTGGGCATGC
>JAQVWU010000126.1 GCA_028709565.1 Eubacteriales bacterium | reverse complement strand
TTGAGTTTGTCCAGGGGGATATGCGAGTATTTTGCCGTAATATAATCCAGTGTTATCCTGCGCTCAATCACGCCGTAGACGAGGGCGGTGAAAAAAGCGCGGTCGACTCCGGTAAGATTGTATTTTTTTATTGCCGAGTCCAGTTCCAGATTCGAATAACGGCCGTCCTTTTCGCACCTTATCAATGAATTCAGGGCGGCTTCGCGTACATTCACACTCACGGGCTATTACCGAGCAGGTCGCCGGCTGCAATATTGCGGCCGTTTATATAATCGGCTGCCGACATAGGGCGTCTGCCTTCGGGCAGCACTCTTTTTATCGCCAGCACGCCTTCCCCGCAGGCAACATGAATTAACTTGTCATGTGTCGACAATACCGTTCCCGCCGCAGCATCATACGCCCCCTCACAGACGGCCGATTCTATGATTTTTAATTTTTTTCCGCGCAGATATGTGAACGCGAGGGGAACGGGAGACAGTCCGCGTATTCTGTTATGCAGCCGGAGCGCGCTTTCCGAAAAGTCCAGCACACAGTCGCCGTTTTCTATTTTTTTGGCATATGTCGCCAGAGTGTCATCTTGACCGATTCCGGTTAACCTGCCGGCAGCCAGCAGATTCAGTGCTTTTATTATCGCGCCGGAACCGATTTGCGCAAGACGGTCATGTAATGTTTCAAAATTATCATCGGGTTCAATCGGTGTCTCAACGGCATATAAAATGTCTCCGGTATCAAGACCCGCGTCCATTTGCATAATCGTAATACCGCTGACAGTTTCACCGTCGATTATAGCGCGCTGTATAGGAGCGGCCCCCCTGTATCTGGGGAGCAGTGAAGCGTGTATGTTTATACAGCCGTGCCCGGGGAAATCTATTACACTTTGAGGCAGTATTTTTCCGTAAGCGGCGACGACAATCAGCGCGGGTTTGATTTTATTAATCAGCGTCATAAAACGCCGTCCCTTTAATGACGCGGGCTGGTAGACATCTATTCCGTTTTCCGACGCGTATGTTTTTACGGGTGGCGGAACCAGGTTATACCCGCGTCCTTTGGGTTTGTCGGGCTGGGTTACGACGCCGATAATATTGCATCCGTTTTCAACCAGCGCCGCCAGCTGGATTACGGCAAAATCCGGTGTGCCCATGAACAATATCGGCAATCCGAAAACTTTTTCCTTCATTCCTCTTCTTCGCGCAGTTCGCGGACCTCCTCGGTCGTCAGGATACGCTGCACGTTGTCGGTAAACAATATCCCATCCAGATGGTCAATCTCATGGCATAACGCGCGGGCGGTAAGCCTTGATTCGGTTATGATGATTTTATTGCCGCCGCGGTCAAGGGTTTCGACGGTAACCGATTCGGGTCGTTCGGTGATACCCCATTTGTCGGGTATGGATAAACAGCCTTCCAGTTCATTCTGGACCTCCGCCGACCGGGCGATAATACGCGGGTTTATAAGTTCCAGCGTTTCACCCTGTTCGTTTTCCACTATAGCTATCCGGCGCAATACACCTACCTGAGGCGCAGCCAGACCGATGCCGGATACTTCGGTCAGCGTGTCCCGCATATCGTCGAGAAGCCTGCATATTCTCGGTGTGATTTTATCAACCGGACGACTGACCTTTCTCAACAACGGATTATCGTCCGTAATGATTTTTAATATTGCCATGTATCCTCCGTTAAAGTGAACTGGGATTTATATCTATTGTGACCAGGATTTTTTTACGCAGACGGTCATTGAACTCGGCTGTGACACGCCGCAGGAACATGCGTGTTTTTTTGGTCAGCCGGCATTTTATGACTACACGCATTCTGTATTTTTCGTTTACTTTATAAACGGGCGCCTCAAAAGGACCGAACAATTGCAGCGGGATATCGCTGTATTGTTCCTTTATCAATGTTTTTATATAATCTTCAAGCGCCTTGCCCGCGTTCTCCATATCTTTTTCATCTTCGGATATCAGGGTGATCAGCGCGATATCGCAAAAGGGAGGAAAGATCAAAGCGCGCCTTATGGATATTTCACTTTTATAAAAGCTTTTGTAATCCTGGGCGGCCGCCAGCTTGATTATGGGGTGATCGGGATTGTAGGTTTGTATTACCGCGCGGCCCTCTGTTTCCCCCCTGCCTGAACGGCCGAGCAACTGGCATACCATGGCAAAGGTGCGTTCGTTGGCGCGATAATCGTCGAGAAACAGCGATGAATCGGCCGACAGAACACCGGACAATGTAACGTTGGGGAAATCATGGCCTTTTACAATCATCTGGGTGCCCAGCAGGATATCCGCTTCACCCGATTTAAAATCGCCGACAATCTCATCGAAGGCGAATTTGGTTCCTGTGGTATCGGCGTCCATACGCAATATCCTGCTGTCCGGGAACAGCGCGTTGAGCTCCTCTTCTACCTTTTGTGTCCCGTAGCCCATAAAGACCATAGGCGCTTTATGGCAGACAGGACATTCATCCGAAACCGTTTTCCTGTAACCGCAGTAATGGCAGGATAAAAATCCGCCTTTATTGACAGTGCTGCCCGTATTTAGTGAAAATGTATGGTAGGTAAGCGATACGCTGCAATGGGGACACATAATAACATTGCCGCAGCACGGACACTGCAAAAAATTATTATAACCGCGTCTGTTCAGAAATAATACAACCTGTTCGTTTACATTGAGGTTTGACTGAATTTCGGTTTTTATACATTCGCTCAGAGCGCTGACATTACCGGTTTTGGCTTCGTTACGCATATCGGTAATTTTAACATCGGGTAATTTGGCGCTGCCGTAACGTTCATTTAATTCGACAAGTGTATATACGCCCGTTTCGGCTTTATAATAACTTTCAATCGACGGGGTCGCCGATGACAGCAGCATAAGGGCATTGTGACGGGCGCAGCGGTAACGCGCAACGTCACGCGCGTGGTATTTCGGATTCATATCCGACTTATAGGTGTGTTCCTGTTCCTCATCTATGACAATCATACCTATATCGGAAAAAGGAGCAAATATCGCCGACCGGGTTCCTATGCACAGGTCGACATCACCGCGCTTGATACGTCGCCAGGTATCAAACCGTTCACCTGCGGACAGCGAAGAGTGGATTACGGCAATCCGCTCTCCGTAACAGGAACCGAAGTATTGAACCGTCTGTGGTGTGAGAGCGATTTCGGGAACCAGCAGTATAACCCCCCGACGGTCGGCGATGACGGCGTCGGCAAGCGCTTTGATGACATGCGTTTTACCGCTGCCGGTTATACCGTGAAGCAGAACCGCCTTGGGCAAACCCGTATTATAAATATCTATGATTTCATCATACGCGGCTGACTGCGCTTCGGAAAGCTTTTCTTCCGGTGTTTTCGATATTTTGTCCGCGGAAAACCGACCGGCATACGGGTCGCGAAAGAGCTCTCTTTTTTCAACCGTGATCAGGCCTTTTGCAGTCAGCGCTTTTAGTTGCGGCTGTATTTCGCCGAACTTTACTTTTAATTCCCCGGCTGTTGTATCACCGCTGTCAATCAGTTCGTTTATTATGTCGCTCTGTTTGGGACTGCGCCGCTTTACGGCGGTTTCGGCGCCCGCTTTCGCCTCTTCTACAGAAACAGCCAGAGAGATATGCTCGGAAAAGATTCGTCCGCCCGATTCCTTATGTTCCAGATGACGCGTTATAAGACCGTGTTTTTCCATTTCGGACAGAATGCGGACCGCCTCGTCACCGTATTCCATTTTTATAACGGCGGCTGTGGCCCTTCTTTGACTCTTTATGAAATTATACACCAGCATAATCTGTTCGCTGTATGATTGGGGCTGCGGTATTTCTTTTAAAACCGAATAATACTCGTTTATCCTGCCGAAGGCGGCAGACGGCAAAACCGTCCGCGCAGCCTCGCCCACGGTACAGAATGTATATTCGTGTAAATACAAACAAAGCCCCAACAGTTCATTATCAAGCGATAAACCTTCATATAACAGCGACAGAACAGGCTTGATATGATCTTTATATTGGAGCTCTTCTTCAGTCAGCAGTTCAGTAACCAGCGCTATCTGCCGGCGATTACCGCCGCCGAACGGAACTATAATGAACGACCCTTTATGTATCAATCCCCGCATATCGGTGGGGATGTAGTACAGGTAAGGTTTATCTATATGAAACGGCACGTCGATTAAGAAGACGCGAATATAAGGGTAGTCTACAAAGCGGGCACCGGCTTCGTCCGCATCCCCCTGAGCTTGTTTACCGAACTCTTTTTCTTTGATTTCTTCGACTTCTTCGTTCATATTTCGCAATCATCATCGATTGTTTCATCGTCTATATAAAATTCACCGATGTTTAATCGATTAATAGCTGTTTTGACCGCTTTTTCATCGCGAAATTCGCGTTTAATCATAGAAGCGATTGTTTTATCGGTTTCCTTGCTGGCGAGAAGCTTTTCCGCTATATCGCGCTGTTCGACATATTCATCGGTAACTATACGCGCGCACTTCGCAACAGCTATAACCAGCGTATATCTGTTGTATTTATTGTTTTTGGACAGTTCCTCAATTGACGGATAGATCATGGCTGCCTCCTTTAATCGTATAATTGTAAAAATAATCGGCAATACATTTACCCGTATATGCTTTATCGGGTATTGTTTTTTCATTGATATATGAAAGTACGGCCTGGGCAGCCTTTCCGGAGTTTTCTTCCTCGTTTATTATAATGCAGTCAAAAAGGCCGGCGTATTTGAGTTCATTTACGGCTTCGCGTATTCTGTTTAAAATCGACTCTTCGGTGTTCTTTTCACGGCGGCGGAGGCGTTCTTCCTGTATAAAAGCATTCGGCGACATAAGAAATATCATCAGAGCTTCCGGATATTCCTTTTTTATATTAAAAGCGCCGTGAACGTCCACATCAAGCACCACGTTATAACCCTGCGCCAGAATATCCGTAATCTGGGTCCGCGATGTACCGTAATAATTACCGTCAAAGTAATTAAATTCGATAATATCCCCGCTTTTTCTCAGGCGGTCAAATTCCTCCGGACTGACAAAAAAGTAATGAACTCCGTCCTGCTCAATATCGGAACGAATGTCCCGTGTTGTATATGAAATTGTTTTTTTATACATCTCAGGCAGAGCCGATATGACGGTACCTTTTCCGCTGCCCGAAGGGCCGGATATGATTATGATTTTGGGTGTATTAAAATCAGTCAAAAATCTACTCTCCATGTTCGTCTTGATCGTTATCCGGATCGCAGGCATCTGCGTGATCTGATTTATCGTTTATACGGTTTGATATGGTTTCCGTTTGAATGGCGGACAGGATGACATGTTCGCTGTCGGTGATAATGACGGCGCGTGTCCGCCGCCCGCAGGTGACATCAATAACCCGTCCGCTGTCGCGCGCGTCCTGAACGAGGCGTTTAATCGGAGCGGATTCCGGATTGGCCAGTGTGACGACGCGATTAGCCGCGACCATGTTACCGAAACCGATATTGATAAACTTCATTTATTTTATACCTTTATTATAAATATTATAAATATTATAAATATTATAAAAAACTATAATATTACCTGATTATTCGATGTTTTGCATCTGTTCGCGGATTTTCTCCAGTTCACTTTTCATTTCCACGACAAGGGAGGTGATCTCTATATCCGACACCTTCGAGCCGACGGTGTTTATTTCGCGGTTCATTTCCTGGACGATAAAATCTATTTTACGGCCTACCGGTTCGTCTGAGTCAAATGCAGAATCAAACGCGGCAAAATGACTGGAAAGGCGCGTCAATTCTTCATCGACAGCGGTTTTATCGGCAAAAATGGCGCATTCGGTAATAATACGCGAATCATCCGGCGCTATGTTAATGTCAAGCTCCGACAGAACCTGCCGCAGTCTCGTCTCCAGCCGGACACGGTATGTATTGACGGAATTGTTTTGAATTGAAGCAATTTTTGACGCAAAATATATCAGCCGGTCTTTTTTCTCCAGCAAATCCTTTTTCAGATTGCTGCCTTCCGCTTCACGCATTGAGCGGAATGAATTTAACGCTTCCTGAAGCACAGGCAGCAGTTCCCGCCAATCCTTCTCCATATCCTCTTCGGGCTTGAGGACGGTAAAGATATCATGATTCTGCGCAACGGTCATAACACTGATATCGTCCTTCAGACCGAAGTTGTCGCGAAGGGATATCAGGGCGTTTAAATAACTTTTAACATATGATTCGTCAAGCTGGATCCGGGTTCCGATGTTTTCTATGATATTAATGCCGACATACACATCAACCTTGCCGCGTGATATACCGTTTTGCTGCAGGTGTGTTTTTATCTTTTCCTCAAGAAAACCGTAATGTTTGGGGATTTTTATGTTACAGTCAAAAAAACGGTTATTAACCGATTTTATTTCGACCAGTATTTCTTTTCCGCCGACAACATCCGAAGCCCTGCCGTAAGCGGTCATGCTTCTAATCATAGCATCTCCTCATACAGTATATATTATATAATTATAACATATAAATAACGCAGTGTCAAACACTGTTATTATTTTGAAAATATTCCGGTATCGGCTAATTTTCAAAATAGTTTTTCAGCTTGAGCATATGTCTTATTTTGACCATATAGAAGACTATCAATTTGGTAAGGGCTATATCATACAAAATGAAGACGGCGTTGCCCAAAATGAAGACCGCCCAGGTATAGTCAATACCGGTATCCGGGATATGCAGCAAATATTTAGTAAAAAATATCAAAATCAAAAGAGAGGTGTTGAATAAACTCAGTTTTAATATCCATGAGATGATATAGTGCAGTCTTTCAAATCTCTCTTTCAGTATCGGGTAAATTCCGGCAAATAACACATATAAAAGCGCGGAAAATTTATTGGGCAGCAGTAAAAGGGAGAGCACGCCGGTAACGGCGTAGATTAGATAAGGTGTTTTTCCGCCCATTTCGATTACGGCAAAAATCACGATGATGGACGCCAGCGCACACATGGTGAGGTCCAAAATTTCAAGCACTGATCCGGCGTAAAGAAAGAGCACCCCGAGGGAGCATAAAATCGCCGACAACGCTATGTTTTTTGAAGGTTTTATTTTTCTTTTTTTCATGTTTATTACCGTTTCCCTAACAGCAGCGGATAAGGTCGCCGCCGCAGCATTCACACAGACAATCCGCGCAAATCAGGGAACTGCACATATCGCATGCCGAACAATCGTTATGTCGGTTTATGGTTCTGTATCCGCTTCCGTACGCTGCCGTGTTCGTCTGAAGATTGTTGAGCGCGGCTCTGTATTCTTCATTTTGCGGATCCATATAACATGCCGCCTCGAGAAATTTTTGGGCGTCAAAATACCATCCCCGTTGAATCAGGATACATCCTTTTAAAAAATTCCATTCGGCGTTGCGTTCACTTTGGGATATTGAGTCGAGGATTATTTCCGCTTCCGAATATCGCCCCGCGTTTATCAGCTCCCGTATACTGTAAAATTTCCCGCTCCCCGGCGATGATCCGTAATTCGCTCCGCTTCCCGTTTGATATGACCTTTGTTTGCCTGATCTCTGTTTTTGTATTGTCTCATATGCTTGGTTGATCTCTTTCATTTTATCCTGCACCAGATCAGAAAGAGGATTGTTTACATAATTATCGGGATGATATTTGCGAGCCAGCTCATGATACGCTTTTTTTATCTCATCGTCCGTCGCGTCGCGTGAGACGCCGAGTACCTTATAAGGATCGGTCATATATTGAGCTCCTTGTGTTTGGCATGATCTTTTGCCTTCATTTTATTCATCGATTTTATCGATTTTTTCTTTTTTAT
>JAQVWU010000125.1 GCA_028709565.1 Eubacteriales bacterium | reverse complement strand
TGTGGGTGCGCTGTACGGAGTAGCCATAATAAGCAGATCGCGAATGGTCATATCCGCTGCGTAAGGGAGGATTTCGGACGGGAGTTTATCGGGGAAATAACTCACTATTTTATCGGTCAGCGATATCCGGCCTTCGTCGCAGAGAAGTCCGATTGCCGCGGAAGTGAAGGTCTTGCTGACCGAATACATCCGATGGAGCCTGTCAGCACAAAAGGGTTTCCAATATCCTTCGGACAGAATACTGCCGTGACGGATGATGATATAGCTGTGCATGTTGAGGCGGTAACGCTCCAGCTTGTCGATAAAACGCAGGATATGTTCAGATGAAATTCCGCATGACTCGGGCGTTGAGCGCGGAAGCTGTTTTCTGTCTTTCATATTTACAATCGTTTCCTTCTCGGTATAATATTTTGTCTGCTTTTTAATATTTTTTCAACCTCATACAGGTCTTCGCTGGTATTTACCCCCCAGAGTTCGTCTTCATCTTCGGTTACATAAGCGTTGACTCTTTTGTTCTCCGAAAGCATTATTTTCGGCACATCGGTAAGGTAATATTCGCCTGCCGCGTTGTCATTGTTCAGCCGTGAGAGCGCGCGGAATAATTGCGGGGCGTCAAAGATATACATTCCGACATTTAATTCGTTAATCAACCGTTCGGATTCGGTACAATCGCGGTGCTCTTTGATTGCGGTCACAAGGCCGTTTACGCGTATGATTCGGCCGAAAGGCAGCGGTTTGAAGGACCTGCAGCTCAGAAGGGTGCACGCGTTTTTTTCTTTTCTGTGGAGCGCAAGCATGGACTGTATGGTTTCTTTTTTTATCAGCGGCACATCACCGCTGAGCACGGCAATTTCACCGCGAACATTTTCCAGTCCGGAACCCTTGATGCCGCACATTACCGCGTATCCCGTGCCGTAACCGTCGCTGCCCTGAAGGACAAAACGGCGTCCCGGAAAGGTCTTCTTCACCTCATCAGCCATATAACCGACAACTATAGTGATATCATTATTGTCTAAAAAATCAACCGAATCAAGTACATACGCAAGCAGCGGCCTTCCGTTTGCCCTGCGCAATACCTTGGGCAGCGGATTTTCTGAATCGGTTAGTCTTGTCCCCTTGCCGGCTGCCATAACAATCGCTTTCATATGCTTAAAAACCTTTCGTTAAAATATAAAATCAAAAAAGTATAAAATCAAACTATCTGCATACCAAAAAAACCGAAGCCGCCGAATCAAGTGACAATTTAAAACAGGTATATGTCTCTTCGTTTATTACAGTATATTCGGGTGTGAGTTTTTTTATTTTACCGGTGTGCGGATTCCATTCCTCGCAAAGGTCATATTCGCCCAGCAGGGAAACAACACCCGTATACGGCATGTTTGTGGAATTGGCAAAATAATATATATCGCATCCGGCCGTTCTTTTGTGTATATAATTAAATACCCCGCCGCTGAACACATTCATTTTTTCAAACATCGGCAATGCCAGATTTAAAATACCGCTGTTTTGGATGCGCGGCATATCTCCGATAATTACGTCATGCGGGAACAGCTCGCCGTCAATTATCGATGAAAGAACCGGACTGTCGACAAGATTGGTACCGTCGGCTGCCGTTTTTGACGCCAGGATATAATATGCCTCTCCCCCCGCGTCGTTTGTGTTATGGTAATAGGTTTCAAAGGTGTTGATTTCCTCTTTTTTGATACCGAATATATATTCAACGGTCTCCCTGACTTCCGTGTCATAAGGGTTCTCGCCGTTTTCCTTATTATCGGGATTAAATTCAAACGCGCGGAAGGGGAGTTCGTCGGTGGCTATGATTTTTCCGCCGTCGTCGAAAAATTTCTTGATGATGCGGATGCTTTTCACGCTTATCAGCTGTGAACCGGGAATTATCAGCAATTTAAAGTGCTCGAAGTTGATGTGGTTGCCCATATACAGAATACCGTCATCTGAATAGCATTTTTCATTGAGCGTTTCGGGATGAAGAACGGTCAGATCATGACCGCAATAATTCATGACGGAGTTTATTACATTCATATAATCGGCGTTTACGGGTGTCCTGGGAAATTCAAAACCCGCTGCCGTAGTCTCGAACAATGAAGTCTGTGCCTCAAGCGAATATATCGGATATAAAACCGCAATATCGCATATATGCCTTCCGCCGCGCAGCAATGTCTGAGCGCGCGCGGCAAAATCATTCCAGTTATGCAGAAAGTCGCGGAATTCGGGGTTTCTGTGGGATACCTCATGGGGAATCCGGGCTTTTCCGCTCAGCCAGAGGGTGTGAGGAATCAGAAAATTTACCCCCCGGACAAAGGCATTCATCGCTTCACGATACATTATGTCACTGTCCAGCTCGGTGTAGTTTCCGAAGATTTCACAGCAGACAAACTCCCGGTCATAATTATAAGCAGCGCTTGACGCCATTTTGATACCGTTAAAGCCGTATAAATACTGATGGACAAGGTCCAGACCGCAGGCGCCCGCGTTTTTCTGATAAAGCATGCTGTCACCGAACAGCCATGGCGCGGAAGTCGATTTTGGTTCGGCAACATGACCTGTACATAACAGGCTGTGTGTCTTTGTAAAATCGGATACAGCCCGGAAAAAGCCGTCAGAGAGCATTTCGGCGCGGCAATTAAAGAAAAGAGCCTTGATATGGTCGGTATCTTCTTTAAGATCTTCATATAAAGCGGGATAATAAGGCGCCGGATCAAAACCGTATTTTTCAAAAAAAACGTCGTTGAAGTTATCGTCCCACATGCGCCTGTTGGGTGTATTGAACTGTATGTCATCGTAAAAGGTCATCATTACCGTTTCGCCGATATATTCACCGAATGTATCGGTAAAGCGTTTGTATGTCAGGTTGATAAAACAGCGGCAGGCGTCATAATCCAGATAGTTGACATACCGGGTATCCGGGAGTGTTTTCACAATATACTGCTGCATCGTCCAGTTGCCTTCGGGTGTATTCCACGAGGCGTAATCATCTTCTATATAATCGCGCATGTCGATAACTTCGCGGGTCTCGTTTTCTATAGCAACCACGGACATTGTAACGCCTGTTTTATCAAGTCTGAAACGGGCATGTTCGCCGGCAGTACATACCATTTCCCGCCGATATAATTGTTTTGCCAGCGCCTCGGGATATTCTTCAGCCAGATCTCCGCCGGCCCAGCCGGAAGGAAAGCCGCATTCATCGTAGTAAATGACGGACAAACCCTGCTTTTGGGCTATATCCAGAAGTTCTCCGTATGCCCGGTAATAGGCATCGGTTCCGTAAACAGGGCATGTTTCGGAAACGGGGAGGAGAGCAACCCCGCCGTACCCGCTTTTCTTATAACCCGCAAACTGTGACGCTATGGCGTCGGTATCGGAAATATCGCCGTCCATGTGATAAAAAGCAACGGGTCTGTAATCATTCCTGATATTTAAAAAAAATTTCTTTAAGTCATTATAATTTGTTTCGCGTTTATTGGAATCCAAGCATATCACCGCCCTTAAAATAACTTGAGCTAACAGTAATTATAGCACATAATAACATAAATGTAAACATAATAAATAAATATACCGCCAAAAAAAGTTTTATGCAAATTTTTGGTCGTCTGCTATATTAATTTATTATAAAGCTTGACAAAAGCGGACTTTTATTATACAATACTGATAAAATTGCTTCATATTATCGTATTGCCGTATTTCCGGCTGTATTACCGGCTGTATTACCGAAAGGAATGATTCAGTAAAAATATGGTTCTGATTAACAAGGCTCCGCCCGAGGTGTGGCGGGCACTTGAAAACAAAGGTATTGTCGAATCGGATATCCTGCTCGTTTCAAAGTGCGATATGAATCGTGACGGTGTTTGGTGTGATTGCTGGTTGTTTGCAACCGCGGGTGAGATTTTATGCCTTGCCGGATCATCAGCCATTGTACCGACACAATATAGGTTACGGGATAAAAGAAAAATAGCGACTGAATTCAAAGAAATTTCTTACGACTGTTTTATATTGTCCGAATTGTCCGATTTCAAAGTGGAGGAACTCATTTCAACCTGCCGTCTTGTTGCGAAAGATAAAGACGGCGTTTTCGTTTTGTTGACATATATGACCAACGCGTCAAAAGAAGACACGCATCTGTTTATCAAATATATAAATCAAATAAAAGAGAAGGGAACAGCCGAAGTTGCCGAAGATGAAAAGGAATTAAAAGCGGAAAAATACTGCCCCAAGTGCGGCAACAGATATGCCGACGCCGAACGAAAAATATGCCCTAAATGCATGGACAAAGGAAAGATAGTAAAGCGAACCTCCGAATTCTTTGTTAAATACCGGTTTTTTATCGGCATTATGGTTTTACTGCTTGTCATATCCAGCGCTCTGGGCGTGATATCGCCGTATGTCAGCTCCGGCTTTTATTATGACCAGGTATTGAATACGGCGGGTGAATTTTACGGTGAACTGCTGCTTGTCCTGGGCATTATACTGGTTACCCGTCTGCTTTCCCTCCTCAATCAGGTGTTCAGTGGTGTTATCAGCACTTCGATAGCGGCAAAGGTTGTTTACGATCTTAAAAAGGTGATTTTCTCGGCTATTGAGCGGCTGTCCATCAGCTTTTTTACCGGAAGACAAACCGGAGGGCTCATGACCCAGGTTAACAATGACGCCAACACCATCTACTGGTTTTTCTGCGATGCAGTGCCCTATTATCTGGTTAATATAGTCCAGATTGCGGCTTTATTTATAATCATGATTATAATGGACCCTTTTCTTACGCTGCTGGCATTGATTACGGTACCCGTTGTGTTTTTAATGATTAAATGGTTGTTTGAATATATGGGTCAGCTGCACGCAAAAAGATTCGGCCGTTCCCGCGCCCTGAACTCCACCCTGAGCGACGTATTGACCGGGGTCCGTGTTGTCAAGGCGTTTTCCAAAGAGAAAGAGGAAATCAAACGATTTAATACTCAAAGCGTAGCGCTTGCGAAAGCCGAACGCAACATGCAGTATTTTTCCCATACGGCTTTTCCGTTTGCCGGCTTTATGCTGTACATCAGCAATATTATAGTCTGGGGAGTGGGCGGCTGGATGGTTATTACGGGGAAGATGACCTACGGTATGCTGGTTACCTTTATCGCGTATATGGCAATGATTCAAAACCCGATGTTTTTCTTTGTCGATATGATGAATATGGCTTCCGACGCCTTCAACGCCATGCAGCGCCTCATTGAGGTTATGGACGCAATCCCCGATGTTGTCGAAAAGGAAAATCCGGTTTACTTTGATAATCTGCAGGGCAGGGTTGAATTCAAACATATAGTTTTTTCCTATGTGAAGAACCGTAAAGTTATAGACGATGTTACCTTCGATGTACAGCCCGGCGAAAAGCTGGGTATAGTCGGTCATACCGGAGCCGGGAAGAGTACACTTGCCAACCTGCTCATCCGTCTGTATGATGTTGATGAAGGTGAGATACTTATTGACGGTATAAATATAAAGGATCTCGCTTTTCGTGACCTGCGCAATAATGTCGCGATCGTTTCCCAGGAAACCTATCTGTTTGCCGGTACAATAGCTGAAAACATAAAATACGCACGTCCCGACGCCTCCAATCTTGAGATTATAGAAGCTGCGAAAATCGCCGGCGCGCATGAATTTATTATAAAACTGCCCGATTCATATGAAACAAAAATCGGTTTCGGATATAAAGATTTATCGGGAGGCGAACGCCAGCGTATTTCCATTGCCCGCGCCGTCTTGCGCGACCCCAAAATACTTATAATGGACGAGGCTACCGCGGCGATGGATACCGAAACCGAACGGCGCATACAGGGCGCGCTGGAGAGGCTGACCGTAGGCAGAACCACCATTATGATAGCCCACCGCCTTTCGACGCTGCGCGATGCCGATAAGCTTATCGTAATAGAAAACGGCAAGATGCCGGAATCCGGAACCCACCTTGAGCTGATAAACAAAAAGGGACTGTATTTTAAACTTTACAAATTACAGGTGGAAGCGCTTCGCAATATCGGTATTGAAGGCTGACACCGAACAGGAGTGATATAAATTGGCGGATAACAAAAAATCATTGAGTGATATTGTAGATATAATCTATTTAAACGCTGAAAATGCGGTATTCGAACCGAAAAACGATTTTTTAACTCTGAAGATAAAATTACCCGTTACCGTATCCGAAACCGGACAGATAAGTGAGGAAGTTACAGAAGAGCAAACGGGGGAGGACAAAACGGAAAAGCAATATGACCGCGTATTTCTGCACCGGG
This sequence comes from Eubacteriales bacterium, assembly GCA_028709565.1. GTDB lineage: Bacteria > Bacillota > Clostridia > Oscillospirales > CAG-272 > JAQVWU01. Next base: position 1,514 of record JAQVWU010000125.1, on the reverse strand, counting down.
CCTTTCCTTTTGAAGAAAAACTCAGCTATATATCGGTCAGCGATAAAGACGCAAATGAAATCGCCCTGATAAAAAACATAGACGATATACATGAAGATCAGCGCAAATATATTATCGATGAACTTGACCGCAAATATTATTCACCTGAAATCAAAAAAATACTTTCAATGAAGGAACGGTTCGGATTTTCCTACTGGAAGGTATTGACCGATACGGGGGAGCATACTTTCACCATTCAGGATACCTACCGCAATATACATAAGATCAGTATGACACATGTGTTTTTAACCGATGTTGACGGAAATCGTTACGATATTCCGGACTTGGAAGCCCTCGACCATAAGAGTTATAAAAAAATAGAGCTGTATATGTAAAATATAATAAAGGAAACGCAGATGGAAAAAAGAACAACCCTGAATGAAAAACTGCTCCTGCTTATTCCCGGACTGAGCGAAGAGGATATTATAGTTCCGTTCCAATACAACCTCGATAAAACCTCGTCTCATAAACCGGTAAACGGACTCGCGGGCGTTTTGCGTGACCGGATTGTTGTATTCGCCGATGAGAAGCTGACAGAGTCGATTCCGTTGACGGAGATAACCGAGTTTAAATATCTGTCCGGTATAGGCTGCGTATTTATGGAGTATGTGGCGGACGGGAAAAACCATATGCTGTGCCGGGCCGACATGGAGTTTTCGCGTCTGTATGCCTCTGTCGCAAAAAATCTGAACAGATATATGCAGACGAAACGATTCGACTACGGATATGAAGAAGAAATTGAACTCTATTGCCCTAAGTGCAGCAGACCCTACAATTCGGGTTCCCGTATATGCGCCAACTGCGTGGATAAAAAACACTATCTGGCACGTATATGGAGTATTGCCAAGCCGTACCGCGGTTATATATACTTCTCGGTTTTTATGTATTTTGTCATCGCGGCAGCCAGCCTGATAACCCCGTATCTGAACCGGGTATTGGTAGACGATTATATTATGGCTGAAACCATGCCGCGCTGGCAGGGTTTTCTGCTGGTGATTCTGAGTATATTGGCATTGAATATAGTACTGCAGCTCCTGTCCGTTTTACGCAATCTTACTTTAATAACGGGAAGCAATAAAATAGCCGTGCGTTTGCGTGAGCTGGTTTTTAATAAAATAGAGATGATGTCATTGTCGCGTATTTCCAAACGGACATCGGGAGAACTGATGAATCGTGTGACCGGAGACACAAACACACTGAATCGTTTCATAACCCATGATATAGGCAATGCCTGTGAGCAGATAATAATATTCCTTGCGGTCGGTTCGTTTTTATTCATGTATGACTGGAAACTGGCGCTCATCGTTATACTGCCCATGCCGGCGGTTGTTATAATAAACCGGATGTTCTGGTCCTTCATGCACCGTCACTGGCATAAGCAATGGACCCTTAACGCCAAATCCAGTACGATACTGCACGATATCTTCTCGGGTATTCGCGTGGTAAAGGCATTCGGAATGGAGAAGTATGAGTTC
>JAQVWU010000124.1 GCA_028709565.1 Eubacteriales bacterium | reverse complement strand
ACCATAGAACAGGCGTTAAAAATAACCGGCGGAGAAAGACCGGTATAATGTCGCAGCTGACAGAGCCGTTATTAAAATAAATAATATAGCACCGTCAATGTATGGGAGCATAACATTTATTTACGTATACTCTGTTGCTTCCATTGGATTCAAACGGATTCAAACAGATTCAAACGGATTCATAAAATCGAACCGGCACCTTTGAATGAACAAAAAAAGAAGCTATACGGCACCAATTAACCAATTAATCAGCGAGATACAACAATATATAAAAGCATCTTGAAATAGCATAAATATTATGTTAAAATGATTTATATGTTTACCAAAAAGGGGGATTATATTGTGCTGAAAAATACATTTGAGTTCGCTCCCATTAAAAGCGTGAAGCCGCGGGGATGGCTGCTGGGGCAGCTGCGCATACAGGCCGACGGATTGTCCGGCAATCTGGACAAGTTCTGGCCGCCGATAGCCGATTCCAAATGGATAGGCGGAGGCCAGGACAACTGGGAGATCGTCCCGTATTGGCTGGACGGTTTTATCCCCCTCGCCTGCCTTTTGGATGACGCGGATATGATGTCCCGCGCCGGGCGCTATGTGGACAAAATACTGGAAGGTCAATGTGAAGACGGCTGGATTTGCCCCTGCGCCGCGAACGAGAGATATAACTACGACCTGTGGGCGCTTTTTCTTATACTCAAGGCCCTGACCGTTTTTCACGACGCGACGGGGGACGAACGCATTGAGCCGGCCGTGTCCCGCGCGCTGCGCAATCTGGAGGGCTTTATTGACGGACGGACCCTGTTCAACTGGGCGCACATGCGCTGGTTTGAGGCGCTCATACCCATCTTCTGGCTGTATGAACGCACACAGGAAAGCTGGCTGGTTGAACTGGCCGTCAAACTGCGCGCGCTGGGCTTTGACTACCTCAGTCTGTATGAAAACTGGCCGTATGACAGGGAGCCGGAGCACAACCGCTGGAGTTATATGAATCATGTGGTAAACAACGCCATGATGATTAAGGCATACGCGCTGTGTTATAAAATCACCGGGCAGCCCAGGGATAAAAACGCCGCCGCTTTTATGATGGAATTGCTGGACCAACATCACGGAACGGTTACCGGTATGTTTACCGGCGACGAATGCCTGTCGGGACGTTCGCCCGTTCAGGGCACCGAGCTGTGCGCGGTTGCCGAACTCATGTATTCGCTGGAGCATCTGAGCGCGATAACGGGCGAAGCAAAATGGGGAGACCGGCTGGAGAGCCTCGCGTATAACTGCCTGCCCGCCACCTTCAGCCCCGATATGTGGAGCCACCAGTATGACCAGCAGGTCAATCAGGTTATGTGCGCCAAGCAGGAAAAACCCGTTTTCCGGACCAACGGCGGGGAGGCGCACCTGTTCGGGCTGCAGCCCAATTATGTATGCTGCACCGCCAATCTGAGTCAGGCCTGGCCGAAATTCGCCGCCTCGGTTTTCATGAAGACAGCCGTCGGCACCGCGGTAACCGCCTACGCCCCCGCATCGCTGGAACTGGAGATAAACGGCAGCCCCGCCCGGCTTGATATTATAACCGACTATCCCTTCGACGACAGAATAACGGTAACACTGGACGCTGCGGACGGAACCCAATATCCCCTGTCGCTGCGTATACCGTCATGGGCTGAGGGCGCCACGCTGTCCGCCGGCGGTGAGATATATAATCCCGAAGCGGGTAAATATTTTTCGATAAACATCGGCGCGGGTGAGCCGATTGAGCTGCGCCTGCCCATGAACGGACGTTTTGTACCCCGGCAAAACGGTATGACGGCGCTGGTGCGCGGTCCGCTGGTATATGCCCTGGAGATAGGGGAGGACCGGAGGCGCGTCAACGAAGAAATACCGGGCAGGGAGTTCCCGCACTGTGACTATGAAATATATCCCACTACACCCTGGAACTACGCCGTTGCCGACAGCGCGGTCCGCTTCAGGTCGCGTCCGGTGGGAGATATGCCCTTTTCCCCGCAGGGCGCTCCCGTATCGGCAGAGGTAAGCTGTGTGAAGATAGACTGGCAGCTTGAGCGCGGCTCCGCGTCCCCCGCGCCCGTTTCCGCGGTCCCGCTCGGTGAACCGGAAACGGTGCGATTCATCCCTTACGGCTGCACAAATCTGCGTCTGACAGAACTGCCCTTCGCAGAAAAGCCGAAACGGTAAAGCCGCTGATGGGAAACGGCGTGAATAAAGCAGACCGAAATCTGATTATACAGGCAGTTACGAAATTCGCGGCCGGGGTTATTATTACGGCGTTATTATTGTTTGTTCCCGCGGGAACGCTCAACTACATAAACGCCCGGTTGTTTATGTGTATTCTGTTTATTCCCATGTTCATCGCGGGGGTAATACTGATGATTAAAAATCCCGCCCTGCTGCGCAAAAGACTCGGTGTGAAAGAAAATGAAGGCGAACAGCGGAGTGTTGTTATAGCCGGCGCTTTAATGTTTATCTGCGGGTTTGTGACCGCGGGACTGGATTACCGTTTTCAATGGCTGGTGCTGCCCCAATGGCTTGTTATAACCGCGTCTGTCATCTTTTTATCGGCATATCTGCTTTATGCGGAGGTGCTGCGGGAGAACGCTTATCTGTCGAGAACGGTGGAAATACAGCAAAATCAAAAGGTAATCGACACGGGATTATACGGCATCGTAAGACATCCCATGTATGCTGTCACGATATTATTGTTTCTGTCGGCGCCGCTGGTGCTCGGTTCGCTTTTCGCGTTTGTTATTTTCCTGATTTACCCGTTCATTACGGTAAAACGGATTAAAAACGAAGAGCGGTTACTGACCAACGGGCTGCCGGGATATTCCGAATATATGCAAAAGGTAAGATACAGAATTATTCCGTTTATTTGGTAGGAATAAAAATAAATAATAAAGGATGAAGCAGGTTATGAACTGCAATAAAGTATTATATGAGGAATTGCTGCCTGATGAATTCGCGGAAAGAATAAATGCCTTCCCCGTTGCGTATCTTCCCCTGGGTACGCTGGAGTGGCACGGGCTGCATATGCCTCTGGGCGCCGATGGCATACAGGCGCGGGGCGTGTTTGAGCGTATCGCGTCGCAAATCGGCGGAATTGTGCTCCCCATGCTGTTTCTGGGTCCGGACAGCGTGCTCCGCAAAGACGGCGACGTCTACTGCGGCATGGATTATCTCAGCTTTGACGAAACCTCGCCCCAACAGCTGGAAGGCAGCGCCTATTATATAGATGACGGGCTGTTCTGCTCCCTGCTGGATACCATTATGCAAAATTTGTCCCGCGCGGGTTTCAGGATGGTTGTCGGGCACGGGCACGGTCCGTCCACAGGGGCATTTGCCGGCAGAAAGCAGTTGTTTGAAGAGAAATACGGCCTGATTACCCGTAACCTTTGGGAGCTGGGTTACAAAGGTGATGAGGGGATACAGACCGACCATGCGGCGGCAAACGAGACCTCACTTGTTATGGCGCTGCGCCCCGACCTTGCGGATATCGGGAAACTGTCCGCCGACAGCGCCCCCGTGGGCGTCTGGGGTGAGGACCCCCGCAAAGCCGCGTCAGCCCGGCGCGGTCATTCGATTATCGATAAAAACGCGGAGGCAGCCTCGAAAAAGCTACAGGCTTTGGTATCAGGCTTACCCGCGGATGCGAATAAAAGAACTCTCGAATATCATGATGTCAAAAACCTGTTAAGACGGTAAAAAGGCGGTCTGCTTAATGTATGAGTATGCATTGGAGTGCTTAAAACGCGTATTTGGCAGACAGGCGGCTTTCAGGGAAGGCCAATGGGAAGCGATTGATTTGGTATTGCACAATAAAAGCGCGCTGATTGTACAGCAAACCGGCTGGGGTAAAAGCATTGTATATTTTATAGCGGCAAAGATTTTGAGAAAGACCGGTAAAGGTCCCGCGATATTGATAAGCCCTTTATTGTCACTGGTCAGAAATCAAATTGACAGCGCGTCCGGTCTGGGGATAACCGCCCTGAGTATTAACAGCCAAAATGTTGACGAGTGGGACTCGGTAAAATTCAGACTGAAAACCGATAAGTGCGATATTCTGCTTATATCTCCCGAACAGCTGGCCAACAGGGAAAGATTAAACGCTTTATTATCCTGTATGAAAAAGGGCACAGGGCTCTTTATCGTTGACGAAGCGCATTGCATTTCCGACTGGGGGCATGATTTCAGACCCGACTATCGCAGGATTATAAATATCATAAAGACCCTGCCCCCCAATGTACCCCTCATCGCCACAACGGCAACGGCAAACCGGAGGGTGGTTGAGGATATATGCTGTCAATTGGGGAATCTGGAGGTGTTCAGAGGTCCTCTGGTCAGGCAGTCCTTAAGACTTCAGGTAATTAAACTCAACGATCAGGCGGAACGCATGGCATGGCTCGCGGAAAACATACCCATAATGCCGGGAGTCGGGGTGATCTATTGCCTGACGATTGCCGATTGTCACAGGGTCAGCAAATGGTTGCAAAGCTACGGTATAAACACCCGCGCGTATACAGGCAGAATGGACGCGTATGAAAGGAAGTCCCTTGAAGACATGTTCATGCAGAATAAATTAAAATGTTTAACCGCGACCATAGCCCTCGGAATGGGTTACGATAAAGCCGATATCGGATTTGTGGTTCATTTTCAAAGGCCGGGCAACGTGGTTTCCTATTATCAGCAGATCGGCCGGGCGGGCAGAAAACTGAATAACGCCTTCGCCGTTCTGTTAAACGGAATCGAAGACGATGAGATTCAGGAATATTTTATCAATACCGCCTTTCCGACGCAAACCGAAATGAAGGATGTGGTTTCCGCTCTGGAACATTCCCCGGACGGGCTCAAACAGAACGGTATTTTACGGGCGGTAAATATGAAAGCAAATCGGCTGGAAAAATGTATAAAATATCTGGAGGTGGAAAACGTAATAGGCCGTGACAAAAACGGCGTTTATTTCCGTACGGTAAATGAATGGAAGCCGGACATCGGCAAAAGCGAATCGGTATCCGCACGCAGATACGAGGAGCTTGGGGAAATGCGGCAGTTTGTCGCTCTTGACAGCTGCTATATGCGGTTTATCGCCGAGAAGCTTGACGATCCTTACGCCGGCGATTGCGGAAAATGCAGCATATGTACAGGTAAAAAATTCTTCTCCGACACCGTTGACCCGGCCGTTGTTTCGCGGGCGCAGGCATTTCTTAAGGGCGAATCTATTATAATAGAGAGCAGAAAGCAGTGGCCCGCGGGCATTATGGCTGATACGCAGAAAAAAATCCCCGATGAACTGCAGACAGCGGACGGACGGGCTTTATGCGCCTTCGGGGACGCGGGCTGGGGCAGTTTTATACATGACGATAAATATATAAACAATCACTTCAGAGAAGAGCTTGTCGACGCGGGCGCCCGTTTAATATCCGACTGGCTGCGCGGCAAAACAGGCAATCTATACGCGGCGTATATACCCTCGCAGAACAAACCGGAGCTGGTGAAATCCTTCGCCCTCAGGCTGGCGGCAAAACTTGACATTCCGTGTCTTGACTTAATCGTGAAAACAAAAACAACACCTCCGCAGAAGGCATTTGAAAACAGTGTTTTCCAGTGTAAAAATGTTTTCGACGGTTTTTCGGTGCGGGGTGATTGCGCGGGAAAGGACATACTGCTTATTGACGATATGACCGATTCAAGATGGACGCTGACGGTATGCGGTTACATGCTCAGGGCAAAGGGCGCGGCGGTCGTTTATCCGTTCGCGATAGCGTCAACTGCGGGGATGAGGGGAGAACAGACATGAATCCTGTTTCAGACGACACTTACGCGACGCTGTTATTGTGCTCGGATCTGGCCCTTAATACCGACGGCGAGGTCAGGGCATATACAATATCGCAGTGGTCAGATCTGTGTGAGCGTCTTACACGGAGTCGGCTTACGCCGGGCGCGCTGTTTGACCGGGATATAAAAACAAAGCTGGATTTAACCGAAGAGGAAGCCCTCCGAATTGAAAAGCTCATGTCACGGGCGGGCAGATTCGGCGTTGAGTTATCCGCCCTCAATGACACGGGCATATTCACCCTGACAAAAAGCGATGCCCGCTACCCGGAGTCGTTAAAGAAAAAACTGAAGAGGCTCGCGCCGCCTGTTTTATATTACGCCGGTAATCTCTCCCTCCTGTCCGAAAAAAGCGTGGCTATAGTCGGGTCGAGAAACATCGATGAATCCGGGCTGATATTTACCGAGGAACTCGCGAAGCGATGCGCCGCCGAGCGGTTGAATATCGTATCCGGCGGAGCGCGAGGCGCGGATACCGTTGCGGAAAACATCGCCAACAACTCCGGCGGAACCACAGTAATATTTGTCGCGGACAGTCTGGAAAAGAAGATAAGGCAAAGAGAAACCAGGGAGGCGATATTGAGAAGACAGTCGATAATCCTCTCCTCCTTCAGACCCGATATGCCCTTTCGGGCATACGCCGCAATGGAAAGAAACAAATATATATATGCCCTTTCCGACTTCGCGGTCGTAGTTTCGGCCGATTACAATAAGGGCGGCACATGGTCCGGAGCGGCGGAAAACCTGAAACACGGCTGGACGCCTCTATTTGTCAGAACGGCGGAACTGCCCCCCGGGAATGCCCATCTGCTGAAAAACACAAACGCATATCCGATAGAACCCGACGTATTGAACAGTGAAAATACCGATATTTTCGGCTGGTTCGCATCGCAGCTAAAACCGTCTGTTGACATTATACACGAGCAGATTTCTTTTTTTGACTGACCGTATTTAATCCAATAAAACTAAGGAGCACAAAATGTATTACTCCGCGCGTTACAACTCTCCGGTAGGGGAAATATTGCTGGCAGGCGATGAAAATAATAATATTATCGGTCTGTGGATTGCAGGACAGAAATACATCGCGGACACAATGCCCAAAGAACTCGCCGAAAGGGATGACCTCGCCGTTCTGCGCGAGGGTATGGCCTGGCTGGATGATTATTTTGCCGGCCTTAAACCCGGTTTGTCAGAGCTGCCCCTGGCGCCGGCGGGCAGTATTTTCAGACAGCAGGTATGGAAAGTTCTGGCTGAAATACCATACGGCGAACTGACAACCTACGGCAGCGTCGCGAAAGAGACCGCGAAGCGTATGGGAAAGGACCGCATGTCAGCCCGGGCGGTGGGCGGCGCCGTCGGTCACAATCCGATATCCGTTATTATTCCCTGCCATCGGGTAATCGGCTCCGACGGAAGCCTGACCGGTTACGCGGGGGGTATTGAAAAAAAGATCATGCTGCTCAGGCATGAAGGCGTTGATACAACCCGGTTTAAGCCAAAAATACATACCCCGAACCGGACAACACGGGACCTATAAAAAGGAGATTATTTTATGCAGATTGCATTAACGAAAAAACTGGCCGATGCTATGAAAGCCGAATGCGGTCCGGTGCAGGAAGACCTTAATCCGCTGTTTACCTGGACGGCAAACTGGACTAAAGTATGGGACAATCGCAGGACGGAAGACATGCTGGTCCTGGTCAACAACGTTACGCGCTTTACCGTTGCCATATATCAGGTCAAGCGCAAGGATCTGAAAAACGTTGCGGAAAAAATGAGAACTGCCATTTCAAACACACTGCGCCATATGAATATAAACCCGGAGATTGTCGATGAATATATGTCTCTTGCCGGAGAGGTTAGTTTTATACAGAACCACAACAGACAGGCGGCGTCATGGGTGACAAAAGCCGGGGTAAACTGCGCTTATGCCATGGCTGATAAATATTACGGTATCGAAAAGATATACAGCGATACGGCGGGCGCCGAAGTCAACAAATA
>JAQVWU010000123.1 GCA_028709565.1 Eubacteriales bacterium | reverse complement strand
GCCAAGAGAATATGCCCGGCTGCTGACGGAGCTCGCGGCTTAGATGTGGAAAGCGTGGAAAACTCCTGCGGGAGTTTACACACCCTTCCCACATCACTACTGCTACTACTGCAAAAATCACTGTCTTAAAAAATTGTCCGAAAAAGTGTTGACATTCCGTTCTAATCGTTTCAATGCAGGGACAGAGAGAAAGTAACGGTCAAGCAACAGGAGTGATTTGCCGAATGTTTTAGCGGCTTCATAACTGTTTTCAATCATCCGGACAACATGCGTCGCGGGATGTTCCTCCTTTGTTTCCCAGGTATGAATAGTCTGGATACCATCTTGAAGGTTGATATGCAGCGGGATACAGAACCATTTGGAAATACTGCCTGCGAGAACACCGATATCGCCGAACATATGACCGAAGATATATTCCGGTTTTGAAGAGTTTTCGGATTCCTGAAATAGTTTCTTCACTCACGGCATATGTTTGCCTTTTTTTGCTTGCTTTACACCGTCGCCTATTAAAATAGTGTAACCATTTTCTTTATAAAGCGGAGCGGCGGAAGCTACGATCTCAAACCACTTTTGTTTTATTGCTTCAAGGTTCCAGGAGCAGGCACGGAAGAAATGATTAATCGTTTCATAAAGCTTAGGATCTAAAGCAAGGTCACGAATAATGGACGTTGTTCCGAGTTTATCGGAACGGATCATAAGTCCTACGATAACAATAACAAACCACTGGAACGCAGCATTTCTGGTAAAACAGGATTTAAAGTTATTCAAATTTTTTTCAATATAATCAAACATTTTGTATGTACAATCACCGCAAAGTATGGTATACTAACCATCAGATAACCCTTCGGTGATTTTCATCCTTTTTTGTGTGGTAACTATTAGGATATCATAAAATCACTCGAATGGGTTATCTTTTTTAAAAAACTTTTGACTGTACAGTAACTACTAGATATTTTTATTTTGCATTTTTTAGGTGGGTTTACCCGCCCGTGTCAAATATCATCATCAATATTAAAAAGCGCGTTGGTGACCATCCAGTTTTGCTGGAAGAAATTCATAACAGTCCACCATGAACCGCCCAGTAAATTAAATTCCGCTATAAGTGAAAGTTTGGCTGTTATGCTGCGCGCATCTTCAAACAATACCACATGATTTATTCCGTGCAGCGTATAATTAAAAAACGGTGTCTGCGATGTTTCGTCATATTCTATTACTGCGTTCTGCCGGGCTGCCAGAGCTACCGCCTCTTCATTGGATATTACCTCGGCTTTTGTGATTCCGCTCAAAAAGGGCAGCTGCCAGTCATATCCGTAATTCGGAATGCCAATAAATATCTTTTGCGGTGATATACGGGTTACCGCATATACCACAACCTCACGCATTTTGTCGACTGGAGCGATAGCCATTGGCGGTCCGTATGCATATCCCCATTCGTATGTCATGAGTATTACACCGTCAGCCGCGGCACCCAGAGAAGCATAATCGTGACCTTCATATAATAGCCCGGGTTGATCGTCGGATGTCTTAGGGGCAAGCGAAACATAAACCCTGTAACCTTCGGCATTAAGCCGCTCGGTTGTTCTGATGACAAAATCGGTAAAAGACTGTCTGTCGGAAGGAAAAATATATTCGAAATCGATATTCAGTACCGTATAATTTTTTGCTTCCATTGTTGTTATGATATTGTCAATAAGTATTTCCTGCAGCACAGGGCTTTCCAGGAGTGTGTGCGCGTGTTCGCCGGAGAAAACACCCGTTTCGGTTAATGTGGAGATACACATAATCGCCGCGGTATTATGTTCATAGGTTAAATTTAATACTTCGGCGTCATCCGGTATAATCAGCGAACCGTCAGGATTGAAACCATATGTAAAAAGGGTCATATATGTCAGATATGGCAGTGTACGTCGCAGCGTATTCAGATTTATAAACGGATATGCGAATCCATTGATTGCGATTGTGCCCAATTTTTCCTGCGTATATGATATTACAAGGGTTTGACCAGGATAAACCGCCGGTATCAAATTTAACACGGGGTTGTTGCGTAAAAGCTGCTTTACCGTTATTCCGTTTGACGCCGCGATACCGGGCAGGGTATCATTTTCATTGACGGTATAAACACGTTCATAAAACAATATTACCAATGTCTGTCCGACAGCAAGCTGGGTTGACGGAACAAGACCGTTGTTTTCGACTATACTGACGGGTGTCACACCGTACCTTTCAGCTATAGAAAATATTGTGTCGTCTATCTCTACTACGTGAATTGTCATTAAATACCTCCCTGAATATATCTTCGTATTGTTTATATTTTATGCCGGTAAAATCATAATATACCGCGTTATAAAAACATAATAATATTAATGTCTTCAGCGGCGGCAGCACAAAGCTTGACAACAGTTTCATTAAGTAATATAATAGAAAACAGAATTATAAAAGAGTGGAGATAACTGCATGAACAAATATATAGACCTCACACAACTCAAGCCCTATGCAGGTGAATCGGATATTATAGCGTTGTGTGACGCGGCACGGGAAATGAACACTGCCGGCGTTTGCGTCCATCCGTGTCACGCGGCTATGGCAAAACGTTTGCTTGAGGGCACCGACGTGAAAATATGCACGGTAATCGGATTCCCGCTCGGAGCGAATACAACGGCGGTTAAAGAAGCGGAAACGAATATCGCCTATACCGATGGCTGCGATGAGTTTGACATGGTAATAAATATTGGTGCGCTAAAGGACAAACGTTATGATTATGTATGCCGTGATATTGAGTCTGTCGTAAAAGCGGCTAAAGGCAAAACCGTAAAGGTCATTATCGAGACATTCTGGCTGACCGATGAAGAGAAGGTTATTGCCTGTGAACTTGCCTGCAGGGCAGGCGCCCATTTTGTCAAGACCTGCAGCGGATTTAACGACGGCGCCGCAACGGTAAAGGATGTTAAACTAATGAAGGCTGCGGTGACAAAGGATGTTAAAATAAAAGCGTCGGCGGGTATTCGCACATACGAGCAGGCATTGGCTTTAATTGAAGCCGGTGCCGAACGCCTGGGCACATCCGCTGTCTTAAAACCTTAAAATATTGATAAAACAACACAGTTTAAACGGAGGAAACGCATGCCTGAAAGCACAAAAGTAAACGAGAACAAGGCTAAAATAGTGGTGGTCGGCAGTTTTATCGCCGATATAACATCATTTGTCCCGAGATTCCCAAGAGAAGGGGAGACGGTTATCGGCAGTATGTTAAAAACAGGTCCGGGCGGTAAAGGTTCCAACTCGGCGACAGCCATAAACCGCGCCGGAGGCAGCGCCGTTATGATAACCAAAACAGGACGCGATACATTAAGCGAAATTTGTTTAAATCATTATAAAGAAGAAGGTATGGACAGCCGCTATGTATATACATCGGATACCGTGGCAACCGGAGCCGCTATAATCGAGGTAAATGAAAATACCGGTGAAAACCGTATAATCGTTATGATGGGAGCGAATCTGGACCTTCTGCCCGAAGAGGTCAGGGCTGCGGAATCCGAATTTGAGTCGTGTCGGGCGGTGCTCGTGCAGATGGAGACAAATCTTGACGCGGTAAAAGAAGCGATTACTCTGGCAAAAAAGCACAATAAGTTAGTGGTTTGCAATCCGGCGCCGGCGCGGCAGGTACCGGACGGTTTGTTCCGCGGCGTTGACTATTTTACGCCGAACGAAACAGAGGCGGAATACTTTTCGGGTATACCGGTGAAAACCACCGAAGATGCATTTACCGCGGGCAGGGAACTGCTCAAACTCGGAGTAAAAAACGTCATCATCACTTTAGGTAAAGACGGAGCGGCGCTGGTCAACAGCAAAAACGAAATAATCATACCGACTACCGATTTGCTGCCCGTGGATACCACCGGCGCGGGAGACGCCTTCAACGGCGGTTTGACCGTCGCGCTTTCCGAAGGGATGGATATAATAACCGCCATCAGGTTTGCAAACTGTGTGGCATCCATATCGGTTACCCGCAAGGGCGTATCGCCGTCCATGCCCACACGCCGGGAAGCGGATACATTATTTGATGAATATTACGGTAAAAATTCTTGACATATATAAAACCCCCGGAAGATTGATCCGGGGGTTTTAACTATACGCAATTACTCGAAATAAAATTTCATCAGGGTTTCTATGCGTTTTATCTGGATGTTTTCGTTTTTCGCCGCATATGACGCAACGTCGGTGGACGGTGATGTTGCGTTGAACAGTGTTTCAAACATATTATTATATGCGCTCGCGTAGTTGCCGAAAAGGTAGGTAAAACTCATGATGACATTCTCATGTACAATATCGATCATATTTGCGTCATCGCTCTGATCGGCATAACGCGATTTTAATGCGATTTCGTAATATGCGGGAAATACATTCTTATAGCTCTCAAAATTCAGCGCTTCGATGATAATACCGGTTCGCTCAAGGTCGGTTATTGTTATCGGCACGGCAATGGGGCGGTCGGTACAACCACCGAAATACTCACCCTCCGATTCGTCCAGCATAGGCATGGGCAGTATACCGTAAATTACATCCGAATGACTATAGGTGGTGACAGCAGTCTTGAGGGATTTGTAAATAAACATTGACCGTCCTTCGCTGAATATCACATCGGGTTCGTCATTGTCAGCGCCGAGGTATCCGAAACCGCCGAACAGCAGGTTATAAAAATTTTCGGTAATGGTCTGGATTCGCTCCAGGTTAAATTCATAAAACAGATTGCCTTCGGCGTCCTTTACATAAGGTTCAACCTGAAAAGGCTCAAGCCAGCAATAATAATATCTGGGATTGACAAAACCGAAATGGTCCTCCGCGTCCGTCATGCCGTTGCCGTTTATATCGTTATACGCCTGTTTTGCGTATCCGGTCATGATGTCCAGGGTCCACTTTTTGTTATAGACATCCTCATAGGGGTATGTAATGTTCAAATTGTCAAAATTCGATTTATTAAAGAATATAACGCGGGTTTCGCCGAGGTTAAAATAAGAGATATTGTTCGACATGAGATACATCTGACCGGCTACCGTCATGCTTTCGATTGTTGACGACGGCCACCATATCTGCTCGAAGTCCAGGTAAGGAATGGTCATAACATCAATAAAATAGTCTTCAAGCGACAGATTCGCCATGGTTATATCATGTCCCTGTACTATGTCAAAACTGTCGGAATTCGCCAGTATTTCTCTTCTCACGGTGCCCGCTTCATCGGCTGTACTTTGGTAATCGCTGCCGTCCGCCAGTAGGATATTTACATTAAAACGGTCCTCGACAGCCCGGAGTTTTTCGAAGACGGCATCGTTTACCAGGTTGCCGTCCATTTCTTCGGTGAATATTGTTTTAATATTTACTTCATTAAAAGCGAGAATCCTGAATTCGTAACCGTTAAAATCCGATTCGGGCAGATTGTCTTTAAGTTGGGGTTCGGTAACGGGCTCCGTCGTAACCGCGTTTTCAGGTTCCTTTTGGGCTGTTTCCGTGTTTTGCGCGCAGGACAACGCGCCCGTCAGCACAAACAAAACAAGCAGCGCGGAGATAAAAGGTCTGTGTTTGTTTTTCATAAGAGTTCCGGCCTTTCGTTATTTATTTAGTTAATGCATCTTAAACAAATTATACATGATATGCGGTGTGAAGTCAACGTCGATGGTCCGTTTCACCGGCGAAATAATAAAAATCATATAAATCTATTGTATTAAAATTATTTTCCGTGTATAATGCACTTAGCGTGTAAAATAGAACAATAAGCAAAAAATGAGAGGA
Organism: Eubacteriales bacterium; assembly: GCA_028709565.1. Taxonomy (GTDB): domain Bacteria; phylum Bacillota; class Clostridia; order Oscillospirales; family CAG-272; genus JAQVWU01. Next base: position 2,062 of record JAQVWU010000123.1, on the reverse strand, counting down.
TATGTTATGCGCGTATTATTGTCGTTGTCTGCCATCATACTTTTACTCTGTATGTTGCCGTTTTACAGTTCCGCCGCGTCTGACCGACCTACTTATACGCTGCCTGTTATCTATATCAATACCGAGGGCGGACAGCCGGTTGAACGTCGTTCGATTTATATAAACGCGGAGATGAAAATTGAACCGGACGATAACACGGCGGATTTTACCAACCTGTATACGGAGGCATACAATCCGATTGAAATACGCGGGCGGGGCAATTCCACATGGGGGATGCCGAAAAAACCGTATCATATCAGACTGGGTAGAAAATCAACCTTGTTCGGCATGAGCGACAGCCGCCATTGGATATTGCTGGCAAACGCTTTTGACGGTACGCATCTGCGCAACGCGTTGTCTTATGATTTTTCCGGCGAGCTGGGATTATTAAAGATCAAAACAATATTTGTCGAACTGGTATTCAACGGCAGTTACGCGGGGATATATCAGCTTACCGAGAGCATAAAGATCGCCCCCGACCGTATCGACATTACCGATTGGGAGAAAGTTGCCGAAAAAACCGCGGAAGCGATTGCGAAAAAGGAAAACATGAGTCAGGAGCGAACGGAGAAACTGATACTGTCAATGCGTACCGATTTGAGCTGGATTACCGGCGGTGTTTATGAGAATTATAGAATTTCCGATTATATCGACATATCGGATTATGACACAACCGGCGGTTATCTTATTGAACTGGACGAATATTACGACGAGGTGTCAAAGTTTGTTACCGATTATGACGTGCCGATTATGATAAAATCACCGGAATTTCTCAACACTAACAAAGAAATGTTCGGATATATACGCGATTATATAAATGATATGGAAGACGCGTTGTTTTCGGATGACTTTTATAATAATTACGGCAAACACTATACCGAATACCTGGATTTGGATTCGTTTGTAGATTACTGGATAGCAAATCAGGCATTTAAAAGTGTTGAATTGTTGTTTAAAAGCGCGTTTATGTATAAAGACGCTGGTAAACCCATTGTATTCGGCCCCGTATGGGATATGGACTGGTCGTCGGGTAACCATGTCAACCTCTTCGCGTCCTCGGCAACCTATGACGAGTGGCATCATTCCGAGTCGCAGGACCGCGAATATTGGTATCGTGCGATATATGACGATCCGCATTTTATCGTCTGTCTGCAGGACCGCTGGAGGGCTGTATGCGATATTCTTGACGAATATATCGAATCGATTGATCCGTGGCATGACAGACTTAAGGACGCCGTTGAGGCAAACAACCGTGTCTGGGGTGAATTGGGAGGCTGGGATTTTGATCTCGAATGCGCCGTGTTTAAAACATGGATGGAAAACCGCCGGAACTGGATGGACGAACAACTGAACCTTCGTGATCCGGATATTATGAAAATGGGTATAAGACAAAGCGCCGACATAAAATTGAGTCTCGCAGCCGGTTCAGACGGTGGAATTGAGAAAAAACCGGTTGTCACGATACCGAATACCGATGTTTACTATAACGGTATCGGAACTCTGATATGCGATGCTTCGGTCTTGGCGGACAATATGCAGACGCTGGACATATATATAAACGGCCTTAAATCCGGTTCATATAAAACAACCGGCGGCGAGGTTTCATTTGAGGTTAACACCGCGGGCATACATACGGCTGACAGCGGACGCCGCAACGTTATCCTTGCCGTCGCTCGCGATTTCACCGGAAAGGTCAGCGGCAAAGCGTATCTGACATTGTGTATAACCGGCGGTCAAATGAGAAGGGTAGTATACGCGTCCGGATATGACAGCGGCGATACGCTGACCGTTGAGTCGGAATACGCGGTGGGAGACACTTACAGCTTCCCCGCGGATAGTTTCATCCGCGGCGGTTATACCCTTATCGGATGGACGGACAACCGGAACACATATTTGACCGGAGACATATATACCGTTCCGGAAGGCAGCGGCGATTTATTGTTTACCGCGTTATGGCAGGCGAATGACGGGGGTGCGAGCGGTATATTAATATTTGGAATCATCTCCGCGGTGCTGGTCACAG
>JAQVWU010000122.1 GCA_028709565.1 Eubacteriales bacterium | reverse complement strand
AAAAGCTGACAAAAATGTACGGCAAATCAAGGGGTATTATTGATGTCAACCTGACGGTAAACGAAGGTGAGATCTTCGGTTTTATCGGTCCCAACGGCGCGGGCAAATCCACGACTATACGTACTCTTCTCTCGCTGATCCGTAAAACAAGCGGCGAAGCCCGGATATTCGGACTCGACTGCGAAAAGGACCGGGTAAAAATCCTTTCAGATGTGGGTTATCTGCCCGGCGACGTTTTTTATTATGAAAACATGAGGGGAGGCGACCTGTTGAATTATTCGGCAAGCTTTTACGGGAAGGACTGCGGTCCGAAGATAAAAGAGCTGGCTGACGCTCTCAACATAGATTTGTCCGCAAAGATAGAGGACATGAGTCTGGGCAACAAGAAAAAAATCGGCATAGCGCAGGGACTGCTGCATTCACCCCGGCTGATAATCCTGGACGAGCCGACCGGTGGTCTGGACCCGCTTATGCAGAAGACCTTTTTTGAACTGTTAAATACCGAAAATAAAAGGGGCGCCACCGTGCTCTTTTCCTCTCATATACTCAGCGAGGTACAGCGCATCTGCGACCGGGTCGCCATAATAAAAGAGGGCAGGATTATAGACACGCAAAAAATCAGCGATATAAAGCAAAACTCATATAAAAAAGTACGGTTTGCCGTAAACAACGGCATTCCCGAAGGTTTTTATTTGCCGGGCGCGGCGGATATACAGCTGCGTGACAACGGCGTGAATTTCATTTACAAGGGCGACTGCAATCTGCTGCTGTCGGAGATTTCAAAATATGCGCTTGCCGATATCGAAATCTCGGAACCGTCGCTGGATGAAATTTTTATTCATTATTATACCGACTGATTGTTTACCTGAGTTATAAACTGACGATTTTCGGAGGCTGACGTGAATGTTTTTTTATTTGAATTAAAGTCTCAAACCAGGACCTTTGTAATCTGGACTTCTGTCATCCTGTTCAACCTTATTCTTTTTATAAAGGGTATATATCCCGTATTTTACGCCGCTGTCGATGAAGTGCTCGCAATGCTCAGCGGCTTCCCTCCCGAATTTTCCGCGGCATTCCATGTGACCGACGATATGTTCACTTACAGCGGATTTTACTGTTTTACTTATATGTATATTGTATTAATCGGCGCAATTATGGCGGCAGTCCTCTCAATCTCTTCCTTCGCGAGGGAAAAGCGCAACAAATGCGCGGACTTTCTGCTGACTAAACCCGTTGAGCGCCGTAATATTTTTTTTGCGAAACTGCTTTCAAGTATGCTGCTATTGTTTGCCGCGGGCGTTTTATTTGCCGCCGTGTCGGTCCTATTATATCTGAGCGACAACCCCGGGGGCGGACAGACGGCGCAATATCTCATCGCCTCCGCAGGTCTCTTCTTTACTCAGATGATATTTATAGCCGCAGGTATCTTTTACGCGGTATTCGCGAAAAGAGTGCGCTCGGTCGCGGGCAGCGCGACAGCCTTCGGCTTTGGCGCCTTTATCCTGTCCGCGCTGGTAAACATTCTGGACAAAGAATTATTTTTTTTAATATCCCCGCTCAGTTATTTCAACCCCGCGGCGGTCTTTGCCGGCGGGACGCATGAGTTCAAATATATCGCGGCAGCCGTTATTGCAATCGCCGGCATGGTATGGGCGTCATACTTTAAATACACCGGAAGCGATATTCACGCCGCTTAAGAAGGTGAACGGATGAACATTTATAAAAGAGAGTTGAAAACGCTTTTTAAACCGCTTTTATTGTGGTCTCTGGGTCTTTTTGCGCTGTTGTTTATCGGTATGACCAAATTTACCGGTGTTGAAAACGCGCCCGGCAGCGTAAATCTCAATGACTTCATGGGTAAGTTTCCCCGTATTATACTCTCGGTATTCGGCATGACCGACGTTGATGTCACCACCCTCGGTGGGTTTTATTCCATAATTGCGTATTATTGCCTCATATGCGCAATAATCTTTTCCGTTCAGTTGGGAACCAACGCCGTTTCGCGGGAATCGATTGACGGCACATATGAATTTCTGTTTGCCAAGCCCCGGACGCGTTCGTTTATTCTGGGTGTTAAACTGGCGGCGGCATGGACCTTTCTGACGCTGTTTGTTATTTTAATGTTCCTTTTCTCGATATCTTCAGCCGCGGTATACGGCTTCGGCAGCATCGAGACTGAAATGCTGCTTTTCTCCGCCGCGGCCTTGCTGTGCGGTTCGGTATTTCTCGCGCTGTCGGCGTTTATCTCTGCAGCCGTAATAAACACCGAAAAAGCGTCTTTATACAGCAATCTGTGCTTTTTGTTTGCCTATATTATGAGCCTGGTGTATGATATATCGGAAAAAACGCATGTTGTAAAAATCTTCAGCCCCCTGAGATATTTTACCGCGCCCGACCTCCTCGAAAAAAAAGCAGACCCAGTCTACGTGATAATTTGCGTATTGCTTACCATGGTATTCCTTGCAGGCGCCTTTACCGCCTTCGGCAAAAAGGACCTGCGATAAATAAACTGCCATGTTCTCTATTCGGCGACAATTTTTCCTGTATTATATCAAGCCAGAACAGAAATAAAAATACCTGCTATGACTGCGGAACTGATGGTACTGGAAACAATGGGACCCATCGCATGCATCAGCAGATGATTCTGAGAATTGTATTCCTGTCCCATCTTTTGGGATACGCGTGCAGCCATAGGCATGGCGGACACACCCGAATTGCCAATCAAAGGATTGACCTTTCCGCCTGTTATTTTACATAACAGCTTTGCTATCAGCATACCGCCAACCGTACCAAAGGCGAAGGCAAACAACCCCAACAGAATAATTATTATCGTCCGAAGATTTAAAATCCGTTCCGCCGTTGCCGTTGCACCGATAGAGATTCCGATAAGCAGCGTTAATATGTTGAGCAGATGGGTTGTCAGCGTACGCACATACCGTTCGGTAACGCCGCTTTCTCTGATCAGATTCCCCAGCATCAGCATGGCTATCAATGAACCCGCCTCAGGAACAAATACCAATGTGGCAATCGTTACGGCAAAAGAAAAAATGATTTTCATGCGCGGGGTAACTCTTTTTTGCATGGGCATTTCAATCACGCGTTCTTTTTTCGTTGTAAGCGCTCTCATAATCGGCGGCTGGATCAGAGGAACCAGTGCCATGTAGGAGTATGCCGCAATAGTAATGACGGGCAGCAAATTCGGCGCAAGCACACTTGCGGTATAAATGGAAGTGGGTCCGTCGGAACTGCCGATTACACCGATGGCGGCAGCTTCTTTTAAGGTAAAGGGCGTGAGTCCGGGGATAACGCGTGATATAAACAGAGCGCCCCCGAAAGCGGCAAAAATACCGAGCTGTCCGCCCAGCCCGATGAGCGCGCTCTTTGGGTTGGCGATCAGGGGTCCAAAATCGGTCATGGCTCCGATACATAAAAAGATCATAGGCGGGTAAATACCCATATCAATGCCTTTATATAAATAATAGATCAACCCGCCCTCGTCATAGGTTGAAAGACCCGCCAGCGGAATATTGGCAATCAACATACCGAATGCCAGAGGCAGGAGCAACAACGGCTCATATTTTTTAACAATAGCAAGATAAGAAAGAAACAAAGCAATCAACACCATTACAGCCTGCGGTAAGCCCATTTGCATAAAAGTAACACCGTGAAATGGTGTCGATTTAATCAACTCCCTAATCGTATTATAGTATTATATTTTTATATAACCGTCATGAACGATAATCGCATCCAGTTTTTGTCCTGCCTTACATAAAGGGCAATCACCGGGTCTGAAAAGCTGATACCCGGGTATATCCTCACTGGTAAACAAAGAATACATCTCCTGTTCCTGTTTTTCGGGATAAGCATTAAACAGAGCAGCTATACCAACCACTATACCGCCATAATAGGAGAGACATTCCAGTGCGCTCCCGATGGTTGTACCGCTTGAGACGGTAGATACCAATACGATGATATTTCGATTATAGATCAGTTCCTGTGTATTGCTTTGAAATATCAAATTTTTGTTGGTGGTACTCAGCGGCGTTACTATATTTATGTCTCTGCCCCTGTTTATTACCGACATCCCTTCCTGTAAAAGCTCTTCCGCCATATACGCTCCGATGACTTCGGTTCTCTCCATACACACAATGGTATCCACAAGTGTGTTTGCCATATAAGGCAGCGCCAGTTCAATCGCCACATCCCTGGCCAGTGACGCATTGGTTTTAAGATGGTTTAAATCAAGATAATGAGCGGCATGAAAGTGACTGGTGGTAAAATGTCCCGAATACACATTTAAGCTGATCAACGGGTTTTTCTCCAGCGGAACGGAAAACATTTGATTTTGCATCATGGTTCCTCCTTCTTTATTAAGCCGGTTTTATTAATCCCATGTTAATATAATACCATAATAAAAGTGTTAAAACAAGGCAAATCCAACACAAACAATATGTATAAAGTTAATTTTTTATGTAATTTCCTGCCGTCTTGACTGCCGCGGTAATTTATGCTACAATTCTGTTCAGGATATTCATCATATTACGAAATAATACGAATAATACGAAATAATATTAATTATGGTAATCAAAAATGCGTAAAACCAAAACGGATAAAGGCAAATATTTTTATATATATCCATTAACGGTGCTTCTCATCGCCGCGGCGGTCATTGCGATTATATTCGTCAATACGCCGAAAAACCGTTTATCCCACAGCCCGGTCGATTTAACAACGGAATCCGTAACCGAAGCGCCCGTCACGACGACTGAACCCGTCACAACGACTGAACCTGTTACCGAAGCGCCCGTCACGACAACTGAGCCCGTAACAACGGCAGCACCCGTCACAACGGCAGCGCCCGTCACAACGGCAGCGCCCGTCACAACGGCAGCGCCCGTCACAACGGCAGCGCCCGTCACAACGGCAGCACCCGTCACAACGACTGAACCCGTCACCGAAGCGCCTGTTACGACGGCGGAGCCCGTGACCGAGGCACCTGTGCCGACGGCGGAGCCCGTGACCCAAGCCGCGAAAGAAGAGAAAACATCGGTCATTGCGGCCGAAAAGGAACGGGAGATCTTCGCTTCCGCCGCCCTTTCGGATATAAAAATTCCCGCGGCTCCGGGTGTTATGACCTCCGGCAACGAGTATTGTACACTCGATTATTCCAACGCCGCCGACGGTTACGTGATGGTTAAATCGGCTGCTTCACAGGTTAAGAAGGTCGTGAGGATAACCACCCCTCAGGGCGAAATATACGATTATATGACCCGGTCGGCCGGTGACTTTATGTGTTATCCCCTCTCCTCGGGCAGCGGCGGCTATAAGATCGCCGTTTACGAGCAGGTTGAGGGCAACAAATATATGCAGCTGTACGCCGACGAAATCAACGCCGAACTGAAGAACGAATTCTCCCCTTTTCTTTACCCCAACTGCTTTGTGAATTACAGCGGCGACACAAAGGCCGTCAAGCTGGCCGTCCATATCGCCTCCGGTACGGATATGGAAAAAATCCGGAGCGTTTACAATTATGTCATCGACAATCTTACATACGACTACGCGCTGGCGGCGAGCGTGCAGCCGGGCTACATGCCGGACCTTGACAGGGTAATCACCGAAAAAAGCGGTATCTGTTTTGATTACGCGTCGCTGATGACCGCCATGCTGCGCGGTCTGAATATACCGACAAAGCTGGTGTTCGGATATGCCGGTGAGGTATATCACGCGTGGATATCGGTCTATACCGAGGAATACGGATGGGTCAACGACATCATCCGCTTCGACGGCAAAACATGGAAGCTCATGGACCCCACCTATGCCTCTACCGCCGGCAACAGCGAGGAGATCAACCGCTTTATTGAAACCCCGGTAAATTACTACGCAATATACCGGTATTGATTATTGTTATTAATTAACAGGTAAATTATGATGAAGGGATTTTCTGTTTTGGGCACACGGGATATCGCGGGATTCTGTCTGGAATTTTCAATGATTCTGGGAACGGGTATCTCTGCGGGCGACGGGCTGGCGCTGCTCGCCGAAGAGGAAAAAAACACTAAAATAAAACGGCTGCTTCTCGAAATGAGCGAAAAGACCGATGCGGGAACGGCGCTGTCCGACGCGATGAGACAATCGGGCGCCTTCCCCAAATATCTGTGCGATCTGATTACTGTCGCCGAATCGACGGGACGGCTGGAGGCCACCCTGCGTTCGCTGTCGGTATATTATGAAAAGCGATACCGGATATCAAAAACCATACGGAGCGCCGTCGCCTATCCGCTGCTCCTGGGCGCGCTCATGCTCGGCGTAGTTTTTATACTCGTTGCCGAAGTGGTCCCGATCTTCAACGACGTCTCAAGGCAGATTGGGGTAAAACCCTCCGCCGCCGCCGAGGCGATGGCAAAGGCCGGAGCGTTTATATCGGACCATGCCGTGTTGATTACCGCTGTAATCGCACTTGTGCTTGCAGCCGGCATACTGACGGCAAAACAGCTGCCCCGCCGCGGAAGATTCGGATTTGAGACGGCGGCGGTGCGCTTTTCGGCGGCTATGGAGATGATTATAAAAAGCGGCATTGATATTGAGCATTCCTTTGACATGATACGCACGCTCAACGATAACCGCCGCATGGGTGAGAGCATCGACCGGTGCGCCCGCTATATCGCCCATGGCGACAGCTTTCCCGAAGCCGCCGAAAAGGCGGGCATTTACAGTCCGGTGTTCAGCCGTATGTTGAACATAGGCCTGAAAACGGGGTCACTTGACCTGATGATGACCGAGGTCGCCCGGCGCGGCGAGGAAAAGCTGAACGATAAAATCGAAAGGGCCGTCGGTCTTGTCGAACCCGCCATGATAATTATAATATCACTGATGGCGGGTTTTATAATGCTGTCGGTCATGCTGCCGCTGCTGGACATCCTCACCTCAATGGGCTTTTATTTATGAAACGACATAAAATACCCGCTGCAGAAATAATGATATGCCTGATATGCGCCGCCGTTTTTATTGTATTATGCAACGCCATCGGCGCTGCGGCCCTGACCGGTGACACAGAGGGCGCGGAGATTGCCGAACGGTCATTGAAAAGGGCTGCCGTCACCTGTTATGCGATTGAGGGCCGATACCCGGCGGATATCGGCTATCTTACCGATAATTACTATATTTTCATAGACACCGACCGCTATCTGGTTCATTACGCGGCCACCGGCCCGAACCTGATGCCCGATATTAAAGTATTGCCGCGATGACAATAAATATACAACGGAGAGACTCATGACAAAAACAGGGGTGTTCGGTTTTTTTATCACGGCGCTGCTTGCCTGTATTTTCACCGTCTCAGCCGTGCTGGTGATATTGGCTGGGGTGAGGGTATATCGCTCCACTGCCGACACGGCATACGCAAGCTTTGAGGACAGGACACTGTCCGCCTACTTAACGGCTAAAATCAGACAAAACGACGGCGGCGATGTTTTTCTCGGCAGTTTTGACGGCATCGAAGCGCTGGTGCTGACCGAACGTCACGAAAGCGGCGTATATCATACCTATATCTACCATTACGACGGAAGCGTGTTCGAGCTGTTCATCCGGGAGGACATGAACCCCACCGCCGGGGCCGGCGAGATTATCATGACGGCGGACAGTCTGGATTTTGAGTTTGTGCTGCCCTCCCTCATTCGGGTTATATACAGTGACAGACTCGGCGAATCGTCCGCTTTTATCCACACGCGCAGCAATACGGGGGCATCATGAAAAGACGCACCGGTTTATTCTTCATTGAACTCATAACGGCGATTCTGTTCTTCGCCCTGTCCTCGGCAATCTGCCTGAGGCTGTTTGCCTTCGCCCACACAACCACCGCCTATAACTCCGATATGGGCAGCGCGGTGACCGCCGCGCAGAACACTGCC
>JAQVWU010000121.1 GCA_028709565.1 Eubacteriales bacterium | reverse complement strand
AACAAAGACGATAATGATGATAATAGCAATAACGACGATCAAAGCGGCGGCGAAACAGACGAAAAGACCGCAGATGTAAAATCCGAAAACAAAGGTGTGTTAATGATTGACGCGACCTGTGCGCCATCTGATATCACATATCCGACCGACATAAAATTATTGAATGAAGCACGTGAAACGCTGGAGGAAATAACTGACCTGCTGTACGACCAGGTAAAAGAAGAATACACAAAAAAACCGCGTACATACAGAGAAGTAGCCCGTAAATTAAATATATAAATTAGGGAGAATACGTGATAACCTACGATATAATCAGAAACAACGAATCAGTTCGTACTTATATTAAAAATGCGGATGAGGTATTGGGTACCTTGGGTTTTACCGAACACAGTTTTGCTCATGTGACTAAAGTAGCTGATACGGCAAATTATATTTTGTCAACATTGGGTTATTCTAAAGCAGAATGTGAAATCGGTATGATAGCCGGTTATCTGCACGATATCGGCAACGTAGTCAACCGGATTGACCATGCTCAAAGCGGGGCTATGATGGCATATCGAATACTTGACAGTCTGGGAGCAACTCCCGATGAAATAGCCGTTATCATCGGAGCTATCGGCAATCATGACGAAACAACGGCGGTTGCTGTTTCTCCTGTTGCGGCAGCGCTGATACTTGCGGATAAAACCGATGTTCGCAATACACGTGTTCGCAATAAAGACATGACCACATTTGACATCCATGACCGGGTAAATTATTCAGTAAAAAAATCAAACCTTACAATCTCAGACGACAAACTGATTATTGAATTAGAGCTGACAATTGATACGAATTACAGTTCTGTAATGGACTATTTTGAGATATTTATTGGACGTATGATTTTATGCCGTAAAGCTGCAGAAAAATTGGGTATGAAATTCAAACTCGATATAAACGGTCAGCAATTACTTTAACAATTCAAAAAACCGTTATTTTCTTGAAATTGCTTTAATAATCGAATCACTTGTGATATTATTATTACTGTCGGTAATACAGCTGAAGCCGCGATAACTCCATACAGCGCGCCCGATGCCGTATTCAAGCAACAGGTCGGTAATGTCATTAAGCCAGCTAACGGTGCTGTCAACAGAAGCGTTGGCTATAACACCGTATTCACCGCAATAAAGCGGCTTGTTGTTTTTCTCAATAAAGTCAAAGGCGGGCTGTAATATTTTTTTCAGATAAAGCCTGTCCAGAATGCCTTTTTCGGATTCGGGAATATTATTGTTATAAAATTCGGCATGAAGCTCTGTGTCCACCGGGTATTCGACCGGAACCCGATAACGGCGGGTGTTTTCCATCCAGCCGGCACGCTGATGTGTAAAAATCATAGGATGATAACAGTGAAATGTATACCAGATATGCGGATTGTTTGATATTACAAGGTTTTTCAGCTCGCCGACCGAATTATAAAAATTCCCTCCGACAATAATGTTACGTTCAGGATCTATTAAGTGAATTTCTGCAGCTGTTTCCTGCCATAAATCATTCCAGGCGGCACTGCCCTGAGGCAGTACCAGTTCATTGAGCAGTTCAAATGTTACGTTATATTTCTCGGAAATATAACGTTTGGTGAAGAATTTCCAAATATCGATATAACGCTGCTGCATATTCCTGTCGAAAAAAAGGCAGTTTTTATCACCGTCACCAAAGAAAAACCCGGGCGCGTGGTGGAGGTCCAGTACGAGATTTAAACCGTTCTTTTTACACCATTCTATGCAGCGGTCAATATAAACCAACCCGTCTTCTTTGTATACGCCGGGAGCGGAATTATCTTCAAAGATAAAATAATCCACAGGAAGCCGAACGTGGTCCATTCCCCATTGCGCTATTCGCGTTATATCGCCTTCGGTGATATAATTTGAAAAATGGTCATGCGATTTTGTACCATACTGAGAAATCCAATGACCCAAATTGGCACCTGCCATATAACCTTCATTTTTATACATATTAGTATGCCTCCGTTCATACTTGGAATTTATGACTTGTATTTTAACACAGAACATAAACAATGTCAATAAACCGAATTTTTATAAATAAATACGAGGAGTATCAAATGTCAAAAACCGTATATTTTTCCCCCATGGCTTATTCAAGGTACGAAGCATCGCAGACGCTTCCCGCAAAGTTTGACAATATGCTGAAAGCGAGCGGTCTGTCAGGCAGGCTGAAGGGTAAACAGGTTGCGATAAAAATGCATGTTGGCGACGGCATAACATATTCTACAATACCGCCTGTTTTTATTCGAAAGCTTGTTGATTTTATTAAAGCCAGCGGAGGCGATTGTTTTATTACAGATCATAATGTAGAGCGGCGTCAACCCGAAAACCGCGGTTATACAAGCTCTATCCTCGGATGTCCGGTCCTTGACAGCTGCGGTTATTTCGGTAAATATTATTATACCAAGGAAGCCGATTATAAAAAACTGCGCCATATAGACGTTGCCGGTTTAATTCATGACGCTGACTTTTTGATAGATTTTTCACATGTCAAGGGTCACGGCGCCTGCGCTTTTGGCGGGGCGTGTAAAAACATTGCCATGGGATGTGTGACAGACAGAACCCGACAGGAATTACACTCGCTTGAAGGCGGCATATCATGGAATGAAGAAAAGTGTATTCACTGCGGCAAATGCATAAAGGCATGCAACCACTATGCCAACAGTTTTTCGGAACCGGATTATAAGGGCAAATATAAGGTATTCTTTCATAATTGTACCCTTTGCCAGCATTGTGTGCTGGTATGCCCGACCAAAGCCCTTCTGCTCGAATCACATGATTATCACGATTTTCAAACAGGTATGGCAATTGTTACAAAATCGGTATTAGAAGAGTTTGAACCGGCAAATGTATTTTTTATAAATATGCTCATCTCTATAACCGCGCTGTGTGATTGTTGGGGGATGACTACACCGTCACTGGTTCCGGATATTGGAATCGTTGCCGGTAATAATATAGTCAAGGTGGAAACAGCCACGCTCGACCTGATAAAAACAGAAAATCTTAATCTTGAGGGAATACCTCAGGATTATAAATTGACAGGCCGCGGTCACCTGTTCGAACAGATTCACGGCAAAAACCCATATGATCAGATTTCCGCGCTGGAGCAGATTGGTATGGGAACAAATGAATATACGCTTGAAATTATAAATTAATATGCCTCGAAACAGTACTATAACGATATCAATGTTTCGGTATCAAGGGGAACAGAGGCGATTTCTTTGCCGAATGCGTATACCCTGCAGGTTTCCCTGTTGACTTCTATATCTAAAACAGATCCGAAAGCGTGAATATTATGCAGATTAAGATGGTCAAAGGTGCGGGGCAACCGCGGTGTCAGAGTAAAACTATGAAGTCCTTTCGGTGACAATCCCAAAATGTCTTCTGATATAATACGGCAATAAAGGGCGCTTTCGGCACTTAGGTGTCTTTTATTGCCCTCCGGAAAAGCTTCAATCGGATACGGAACGCGTTCGCCCAAAAGCCGGCACGCTGTATAGTCATTGAAATAATCAATGATTTTATCGCCCGCTCCGGCTAAGAACGCCCCTCTGAAACAATACAGAGTAGATCTGTCCCATACCGTGGTTGTTGATTCCTCGGTCAATAAACCGTCTTTGGTCCATAAATAAGGCGAAGTCAACGCCGCAACCGTGCTGTCAAGTCGCTTATTGATACCCATACATAACGGAAGACATATCCAGGAACGCAGGGTTGTGTTGCCATCGTAATAACGATATGTTTTGAATCCATGTATGTCGGCTCCGAAGAATGATTCAATTGCCATGCCGAGTTTCTCCGTTTCAATATTTAACTCTGCGGCAAGATCCGAACGATCCAATTCTTCGGCCAGATATGAAGCCAGCTTTATTCCGCCGTAACACAGCGATGAGGTCGACAAATTGGCGTCTCCCGTCGGGAAACGTCCCTCCAGTTCATCCGTTTCGCTGGCTATGACTCCGTTCTTGTTTCTTCGCCGCAAACAATATTCTATACACCAAAGTATAGCCGGAAAAAGCTCCTCAGCTGTATCGCGATCCCCCCGTATAAGCGCATATAGACTTGCACCGTAGGCATACATAGCCTCATCACCCCGGTCTTTTTCCCATATATCATTACCTTCGGCAATAACCGAGGACGGTATGGAAATATATTGCTCGCTCATAAAAGGGATATATTGTTTATATGCATTTAAAGCGGCTTCACACGCTATGCTGTCTCCTGTTAATGCAAGCCATGGTCCGGCATATTCAATCTCGTCATTACACCACGTCGCGGCATAATAGGAACCACCGCCCGGACTGTGCAGAAGACCGCATTTTGTTTTAAAAATGCTCTCACCCGCTCTTAATTTGGCAAAACGGAACAATGTGTCGACGTTCTTATTACCGGTATCAAGCTCAACCGCGGAGATGATTGCGCAGACGCGGCGTTTACGCTGAAAAAGCTGTTCGTATACCGTTTCAATAGACACGGGGTTGCCTTTTTTGGCATTGGCAATACGCGCGCTGTAAGTTAGCGCAAAAACACCGGTTTCGTTAGGTTTGATTATTCTTTCTGAACAACCGCACCGAATTATCTCGGTAATATATACCCCTTTTGTTCCACGGTCATACGAATTCTGTGTTACAGCGTCACCGATCAGTTTTGTTTTTATTGGTGACGCTGATATATTATCGATTTCTATAATCTCATATGCCGACATAATGCTGTTTGAAGGGAAACAAATACGGCGAATAACCGCTTTTTTATCCTGAGTAATGCTGTCTGAACGAAGAGTGCCGTCCAGTGTAAACATAAACGGTCTTTCGACAGCCCGTTGACCGTCAATCGTTATAATTGGAATCATATCAGTATGGATTTTAGTCTGATAAGAAGCATGTGTGTTATTTGGAATGGTACGCAGTGTCGGCCAAACACAATAACGATCCAAAAAAAGACTGTTGTCCTCTGACGTACCGTATTTTACGATATAAGAAATACCGAGTCCGGACATTTCGATATCATCGGTATGAATATCTCCGGGGCTTACCTGCCATTCAATGTTTTTTCCGTTTATATTCCATCTGTTCTTCCTGTTCATCGTCTCTTACCTCTAATCTTTGTTTGTATACATATAAGGCATAAAATTGCAATGATTTTATGCCTGTATACCGTAATTATTATAATCAAACGAACTTTCAACGGGAACCTTTGCGTGGTCAATAAGCGCGGCTATATCGATAGATTTTCTGCCGTAGCGCTTCCGTATATCTTCTATCGCGCATTCAAGTGAATTAATTCGTTCTTGGTGTCGGTAATCGGTAAAAATATCAACCTGAAATGGCGTGTTCTCGGGTTCTAGGTTAATAGCGCGAACGGTCAGCGCGCGTACGTTTTTATTCCATTTATAATTATTATGAAAAAGACCGAATGCTGCTCCGGATATTTCATTAAAACTTTGAGTCGGAAAGGGAAGGGTGGTTTGGAGTTCACGGTATCCCATATCACAATCGCGGATGCTTATCTGTATTCTGCGCGCCTGCAGCTTATATTCACGCAATCTTCTGGAAACATCCTGGGACAGTTCAAATAACATCAGCCGGACTTCGCTGTTTGAGGTAAGATCTGAAGCAGCGGTATTTCCGTGTCCTATACTTTTCATCGGCAGACTGTCGGTATATTTCATTACTGCCGAATTATCAATACCATTTGCGTAAGCCCACATAATGCGGCCTGTCGCGCCGAATAAGCGTTCAAAAAACTCAATCGGATACATTGCGACCTGGCCGATGGTATGAATGCCATAACCGGACAGTTTGCGCCCCGTGGCACGGCCGATGCCCAAAATGGATGACGCCGGTAATCCCCAAACAATATCACGAAAGCTATGCGCCGGAATACATGTGACCGCGTCAGGTTTTTTTAAATCACTGCCGAGTTTGGAATATATTTTACAGAATGACACACCGATTGAAACGGTTAATCCGAGTTCGTATTTTATACGTTCTTTAATATCATAAGCGATGTCATAACCATTACCTAACAGAACACGGCTCCCGGTTATATCCAGCCATGCCTCATCAATACCAAAACTTTCAACTCTGTCGGTATATTGAAGATATATATTCCTTGCCATATTAGAATAACGCACGTATTTGTCGTAATGCGGCTCGATAATAATCAAATCGGGGCACTTCTTTTTAGCCTGCCATACCGTTTCCGCGGTACGAATATTATATTTTTTGGCTGCTTCCGAACGCGCCAATACTATACCGTGACGTGCTTCAACACTGCCGCATACCGCAACAGGTTTGCCAATAAATTCAGGAGTTTCAGCAGTTTCCACAGACGCAAAAAAAGAATTCAGGTCACAATGAAGTATCACACGCTCTTCTATACGGCTCATAATAATATGCTCCTTTATATTAAGTGTATCTATATTATAATCCCGCTATTAAAGAATGTCAAGTATAATATTCAAATAATTTGCCCGAATGGACTTGACTTTCCGATATAAAAGGTATATAATCTAATCAGGATATAATAACAACAAAATAAATGCGAGGAAGAACATTATGTCAGATAACACAACACTTGGAAGCCGTATTCGTTCGGCTCGTGAACATTCCGGCATGTATCAGCACCAATTGGCGGCATTGTTAGATTTGACTTCCGGCAGGATTATCAGCAACTGGGAAAATGACATTGCGAGACCCGATACCGACAACATAGTAAAATTGTGCAAAGTTCTTAATGTTTCTGCTTCATATCTGATTGGTTATTACGGTAACATTCCGGGTGTAGATGAACAGATTAATACAGAGGAATATATGCTGATAAAAGATTACCGTTTGCTCGATGAACATGGTAAATCTCTTGTTAGCCTTGTTGTTAATAAAGAAAAAGAATGGATCCTGCAATCACAAAAAAATGACCATTCAAAATACCGCCGTATATCGTATTATGATTATGCCGCGTCAGCCGGAACCGGTTTATTTCTTGAGGATGTTAAAAACGAATTTATACGCATTCCGTTGAATACAGAGACAGAAAATGCCGACTATGTCATTCCGGTGAGCGGTGACAGCATGGAACCTATGCTTTATAACGGTGATCTTATTTGTGTAAAGATACAACCCGTTGTCAATGAGGGCGAAATAGGTATATTTTTGATTAACGGTGAGGCGTTTATAAAGAAATATTTAAAAAACCGTCTCGTTTCCTTAAATCCCAAATACGATGATATTTTATTAAATAAGCATGACAGCGTATTCTGTAAGGGCAGAGTATTATGCAAAATAAATGATGTAAGGTAAAATTATGTGCGGACGCTATACGATATATACCGACGCGGATGAGCGTGAATTGTTGGAAATATTACGTGTTATCGAAGCAAACAGCAAAAACAAACCCGGCATTGATTTTAAAACAGGCGAAATATTTCCTACAGACCGGGTACCGTTATTGGTGCGGGGCAACAAAGGCGGTATGAATATAGTATTGTCAAACTGGGGTTATTCCCTTTATGGTAAAACAATTATAAATGCCCGCAGAGAAACGGTTTCGGAAAAAAATATTTTTCGCAACAGTCTGGCCGCTCAGCGCTGCGTTATACCTTCGACAGGATTTTATGAATGGAACAAACAAAAAACAAAATATCTTTTCAATTTACCTGATACTAAAATGTTATATATGGCCGGTTTATGGCGATGGATGAATAATAACATGGAATTTGTAATCATAACGGCTGAAGCAAATGAATCTGTCTTATCTGTTCATAACAGAATGCCCCTTGTGTTGACGCGCAACAAAATTGAATCATGGCTTTGCGATGATGAAAACACAAAAAACATAAGTGATTTTACGTTACCCGAACTGCAAAAGATTGCTGTATAAATAAAAAATCCCTGATTTATTTAGGGAT
>JAQVWU010000120.1 GCA_028709565.1 Eubacteriales bacterium | reverse complement strand
GTTTGCCTGCTCGGTGTAGTATTGCGCCCACCAGGGCCGGTCCAGATTGAGATGGGGCACATTGCCGCCCAGCAGATTGTAGTACTGGCCTCTGGCGCCGTATTGGACGATTTCCACCGCGCTGCCCGCCACAATATCGAAGTCATCCGAACCGGCGACAATGGTCCTGTTGGCCATACCGGTGACATCGTCCTCCAGGATATAGTTGAGATTGATGTTGAGCCGTTCGGATACCATGGTATTGCGGTTGTACACCGCGTCGTTTACCACCTCACCGTTGAGCTCGTCCACCGTCATTTCATATAAAAACCAGTTTTTGGTCCGCGCCAGAATATTTACATCGTCACCCTCATAGTCAAGGTCGTCCGGCAGGTCGTCCGGCGTATTCTCGCGTTTTATCTCCTCTTCGGTTTCGGCGGCGATCTGGGCTGAGGTTTCGGCCGACCCGCCGCCTGCGTTGTCGGCACAGGCGAACAGCCCGCAAAAAATCAAAAGGGCAAGCACCAGACTTAAAGGACGCCGGGGTGTATTAATCAACATAACTCAATCTCCGTTGCTCAAAATTTACAATCTTATAACAATTGCATGGTAATATTATAATAAAAACATTCGGGTTTGTCAACAAAATATTTACATCTGAAACATAAAGTCAATAATATAAACTTGAAATATCAACGCGGGTGCTATATTATTATCTTAATAAGGCACGGCGGGGAGGATTGAATGCAAAAGACAAAACAGACCGGCATGCTGCCGACGCTGACCGGGCTCTGCGCGCTGAACACCCTGCTTGCCGGGGTCATCCCCTCGATTAAATTCGACAGTCTGGACGTATCGATAGGATTCTTCGACCTGATTCAATATCTGCCGGTATTGCAGGCGATATATGCCGTTGCCTGCATGTCCTGCGTCATTATGACGGCCGTCTTTTCTTACATATCCTTCATCCCCCGGCAGGTTCCCTTTGTCTGCGCCTCCGCCGCCTTTGTCACCGCCCTCGCCGCCGTGATAACGCTGGACGCCGGTATTATCTATCTCAAAAAGGGCTTCGGTTCGGTTCCGCCGGCCGGCGGCGGTCTTAACTACGGCCTCGAATATAATTTTATCATTGTGCTCTTTCTGCTGCTCAACGCCGCCTGCGTGCTGCTTTCCGGTCTGTGCTGGCTCAGATGCGCAGCCCCTGAAGACAAAAAGACCGCCGTACTGCGCAGGCCACGGACAACCGGACATACCAAAACCGGGGATTTCAGACCGCCCGATGACCTCGGCTAACTTTAAAATTAATTTAAATAAATAACAAATCCAAAATAAATCCAGAATACGGGAGAGATATCATGGCGAGCAATTATAAACTGACCTATAATGTGGATATGGTGTTTTGCATCGACGCGACCGGCAGTATGGACAGCATTATCGACATGGTAAAGCAAAACGCGCTCAACTTCTATACCGATGTGACCGAAGCCATGGCTGCCAAACGCAAGATTATCGACACCCTGAGAATCAAGGTGATCGCCTTCAAGGACTACATAGCCGACGGCGAGAACGCCATGCTCAATACTCCCTTTTATGTACTGCCCGCCGAAGCCGGGGAGTTTTGCGACAGCGTCAATTCCGTTACCGCCGAAGGGGGAGGCGACGACCCGGAAGACGGACTGGAGGCGCTGGGCTACGCCATACGATCCCAGTGGAATCCCGAGGGCAAAAAACGCCGACAGATTATTGTGGTATGGTCGGACGCTCCGACCCATGAGCTGGGTTACGCCGCCGGTTCTCCATATTATCCCGCGCGCATGGCCGCGGATTTTGACGAGCTCACCCGCTGGTGGGGGGGCAGGCAGCTCAAAAGCGAGTATATAGACAACGACGCCAAGCGGCTCATCCTGTTCACCCCGGTTGCCGAATGGTGGACGATGATTGTGAATACCTGGAACAATGTCTATCACATCCCCGCCGACGAGGGGGAAGGGCTGCGCGAACAGGTATATGAGCAGATGATTGAAACGATAACCAATACCATATAGCGCATATCCGGGGAGTAAACAAAAGATCGGTTGAGCAAATAAAAGTAAAAAAGTATAAATAAATGAAAAAAGAAAAGAATCGGACCTGTGATTTTTCCGTTGCCGTGAACGGCGAGATGGTCGGGAACAGCGGCGAGGATACATATCTGTGCATGCCCGACCGGGGTATCGCCGCGGTCTTTGACGGCTGCGGAGGTCTGGGCGCGCGCCGTTATCCCAGCGAAGGGGGACATACCGGCGCCTATCTCGCCGCGCGCAGGGCTGCGGCCGTATTGGAAGCCTGCGCTGCCGATGGGGAAGGAGACCTGCCCGCGCGGTACGAATCGGCGCTCAGAACCGCCATTGCCGAATACAACGCCGAGCTCAACGAAAAAAACGGCAATCTCGTCCTGCGTACCGATATGCAGCGGAGTCTGCCCTCAACGGCCGCTGTCGCCCTGACCGACTACCGCAGCGGTTGCTGCGATATACTGTGGGCGGGCGATTCCCATATCTATCTGCTGGACGGGGACGGACTTCACTGTCTGAATTATGCAGATGAGGAAACTTTTTTGTCCGACGCGCGTCTAACCAATTATATCAACGCCGACATACCCTTCACCCTTGAGCGCAAAAGAATCACCCTCGCGCTCCCCTGCGCCGTTATCGCGGCGACCGACGGAGCCTATTCGTATTTCAGGACACCCATGGAATTTGAGTATATGCTGCTGGAGACACTGGCTGCCGCGTCCTCCCCCGCCGACCTGGAAAGGGGGCTGGACGAGGCCATAGCCCGATACGCGGGGGACGATTACACCCTGTGCGCGCTGTTTTTGGGGCACGGCAGCTTCGACGGGGCAAAGCAGCATACCGCCCCGCGATACCGCCTTATGCGGTCGGCCTATATTGAGCCGCTTGACGCCCCGGGGGCGGACGCGGACCGACTGTGGGAGAGCTATAAACAGGGTTTTCTCCGGGGAACGGACGTAAGACATGACTGATTCGAAAAAAATAAATAATAACAATCCGAACGAAAGCGGCGCATACATAGGACGGTACAGACTGACCGTTCCCCTCAGCGGCCAGAACAGCGGATATGCCCGCTGGGGCTTCGCGGAATACGACGGAACCGAATATTTTATCAAGGAATTTATTTCGCCGGTTTATCCCGACGACAATTCGCCGATATCGCGGGAGGTGCGGGACGCGGCCATAGCCGACTGCGTGTCATTCGAAGCCAAGAAGAGCAGGCTGTACCGGGCGGTCAACGCCTTTTCAAGCGGCAACATCATCGGGGTGCTGGATTTTTTCCGGTTCGGCTGCCGTTACTATATCGTCACCGAAAAGGTGGAGATTGACCCCAACGGGGCTTCGTATACCCGCGACCTCCCCTTTGACAGACAGCTCGTACTGCTCAAGGCGCTTATCTATAATATCAAATGCGTACACGACGCCGGCATTGTCCATGCCGACCTCAAGCCGGACAACCTGATCATAAAGCCCACCCGCAACGGCTATTTTACGGCAAAACTCATAGATTTCGACAGCAGCTTTTTTGAGAACGACCCCCCTGAGAGCCCCGATGAATATCAGAGCGATATGGTTTATCTCTCCCCCGAAACCTTTCTGCGCATCAGCGGGGAGGATGTCAGAGTGACCCGCAGCGCCGATATCTTCGCCATGGGCATAATCTTTCACGAACTGATTTGCGGGCACCGTCCCGCCCTGCCCGGGGGATGCGATTATCTCTACGAGGCGTCGCTGGACGGCGCGGTTATAACACCCGACAGGGGCATGCCCCCGGCCATGCGCCGGCTCATTGCCGATATGACGGCGGGGGAACCGGAAAAACGCCCCCGGGCCGCCGGCGTCTTTGAACGGCTGACGGCGATGACATCTGCGCCGCAGACCAAAACCTACAGCGGCTTTGACCGCCCGACCGATCTCGACTAGACTCTAACACCTAAGGAGTAATATTATGGCATGGAAATGTCCCAACTGTGAGACATTGAATCAGGACCCGGCATGTGTCATATGCGGCGCTCAGCGACCGCAGGAAGAACCGGCTGCCGAAGAAACGGACCATACCGATGACCATACCGATATTGATATTGATACACATATTCATATTAATGACAACAGAAAAAAGGCGCGGACGGCAATCATTGTAATAATCGTCGGCATCATCGCCATTGCCGTCATCGCAGGGGTTACGGCCATCGCGCTGTCAAGCATCGGTGAGGATCCCCGGGAAACACAGCCGGTAATCCAGCCCGACACCGAAACGGAACCCGGCGCCGAAACGGAACCGGCGACCGAACCGGCGACCGAACCCGTGACCGAGCCCGCGACCGAACCCGCGACCGAACCCGTGACCGAGCCCGCGACCGAGCCCGTGACCGTGACCGAGCCCGAAACCGAAGGTCCTGAACCCGGGGAGGAGATAACCGGCGTGTCCCTCAGCGTGAACCTGCTGGACCTGGTCCCCGGTGAGAGCGCGATATTGAGCGGTTCCATCAGACACACGGGGACCCTGAGCGACAACAGGGTCAGCTGGAGCTCATCGAATAAAAAGGTCGCGACGGTATCGGGCGGGGTAGTAACCGCCGTGGGACCGGGTTCCGCCGTCATAACCATAACCACCGTCAACGGCAAGACCGATACCTGTGCCGTCACCGTCACCGAGGTCCCGGTGTCCTCGGTCACCCTCTCCGCCGCCTCGGTCACACTGAAGACCGGCGAAAAGTATACGCTCAAGGCGACGGTGCTGCCGGCAAACGCCGCCGATAAGGAGCTGGCATGGACCACCTCCGACGCCGCCGTCGTGACCTGCGACAATGGCAGGCTCGAGGCCGTCGGCGAGGGCAGCGCCACAATAACGGCCCGTTCGGCCAACGGCAGGTCGGCGTCCTGTGCCGTCAGGGTGACCGCCGCCGAAATACCGGTAACCTCGGTGAAACTGGACGAAAATAACCGCACGGTGGAGGCGGGCGAACGCTTTACCCTTTCCGCCGCCGTGTCCCCCGCCGACGCCACCGACAAGAGTCTCACCTGGACTTCCTCCGATAAAACGGTTGCCGAGTGCCAAGACGGTGTGGTTACCGCGCGCAAACCGGGCACGGCTACCATAACCGCCACAGCGTCAAACGGCAAAAAGGCGACCTGCAGGGTTACGGTTACGGGTATTGAAGCCGAATCGGTAAGTCTGTCCCATGTCAAGCTGACCCTGGAGATCGGGGACATGAGCACGCTGACCGCCGTGGTTAATCCGCCCGAAACGAGCGACAAAACCCTCACCTGGATCTCCGGAGACGAGGATATCGTCTCCTGCGACAACGGCAAACTGACCGCGAAGGCGGCCGGGACCGTCTACATAAGGGTGCTGACCTCAAACGGCAAAGAGGCGGTATGCACCGTCACCGTACTGGGCGGGGATAAGCCGGTGGAATCGGTTACCCTCAATGTGGACACCCTGACCCTCAAACCCGGGGACCTGTATACCTTCACCGCCGCCGTTAAACCCGATGATGCCGACAACGCCGGTCTGACCTGGCTGACCGACAACGCCGCGGTGGTGAGTATTGTGGGCAACAGCGGTGCGGTTCTGGCCGTGCGTGAGGGCAGTGCCCTTATCACCGTTACGACCGCCAACGGCCTGAGCGACTCCTGCGCGGTCACGGTAAAGGAGGAAGCGACCGGCAATGCCGAGAGCGATTTCGTGTGGCAGAGGGCAGGCGGTGGCGCGGAGATTGTGAATTATATCGGAACCGCCCCGGTTGTGGTGATACCCGAGATGCTGGGCGATGTGTATGTCACCTCCATCGGGGACAGCGCCTTCTACAATAAAGCGATAACAAGCGTGACCATTCCCGAGCGGGTGACAAGAATCGGCAACTTCGCCTTCGGTTATTGCGCCGCGCTGGGCAGCGTGACCCTGCCGGAGGGGGTTGAGATTATCGGCGATTACGCCTTTGCCGCCTGTCCTATGGAGCAGCTGGTCCTGCCCTCGACACTGGTGTATATCGGCGAGGGAGCCTTTGCCCAGTGCGGCAGGCTGTCCGGACTGTCGGCCGCCCCGGTAAACCCCTATTTCACCTCGACGGACGGGGTATTGTACAACAAAGACAAGACAAAACTCATATGCTTCCCCGCCGGCGTGGTCAAGGCGTCGGCCCTGCCCGCCACCCTGACCCATATCGGCTCCTCCGCCTTTTTCGGCTGCTATAACCTGAGCACCATCATGATACCGCCCTCCGTCACCGTTATAGACAATCTCGCCTTTGCCTACTGCGGCAACCTGACCTCCGTGGGTCTGCCCAGCGGTCTGACCAACATCGGCGCCGACGCCTTCGCCTATTGCAGCGGGCTCACCGAGATAATAATCCCGTCAACCATGACCCGCATCGAGGAGCGCACCTTCACCGGCTGCTCAAACCTGACCTCCGCCGTCATTCCCGATAACGTGACCTATATCGCCGACGACACCTTCGCCGGCTGCCCGCGCCTGGTCATCACCTGCAGCCCCGGCTCCTACGCCGAACAATACGCCGCCGATAAAGAAATACCCTTTGACCACGGAAACCCGTAATAATATGCCGCGACAGGACTCTCCGCAACGGGGGGTCCTGCTGCCGTTTATTGATAATACCGGTTGAGATACCTGTGCTTCGGCTTCGGCTCAGCCTGCTGCCCGGGTTCGTCCTCCCATCTTCGCCCGCTGATATATGAAGCCGGCAGCGGAATAAATCTGCCCCCGTCACGCTGCCAGTCCTCGGTTTCGGACTGACGTTTGACCGCGTCTATAATAACCGTCAGCAAATCTTTATCCGGTTTAAGTTTTATGAACGCTTTCTTGGCCTGCCGTCTCGGATAAGCCGTCCAGAACGCATTAAACTCTTCTGACGGTTCGTTCCGTTCAATAAAATCGGACACGTTCGTGTCTTTCTTTATATTATTTTTAAGTATATTTATTTGGGCGCAGGATTCTGCGCCTGGTGAGGTACAGGATTCTGCGCCGGGGGAGGTGCAGAATTCAACACCCGGGGAGGCGCGGGATTCAGCACCCGGAGCGGAATACTTCATCTGAGGATAGATACTCCATTTTTCATAATCCTTTTGAAAGGCTATCTTTCGCGCCGTGCTGAACGTAGGTTCGCTCACAACCGTTATGATATTGCTTTTTATCAAATCATTGATAGCGACCTGAACACTCCTGCGGCTCATACCCGTCGCCTTGGAGATAAAAGACTCAGACAAGTTATGAGCTTTCCGCTGATAACCGTATGTCTGCCGCCAGACGCATATAATAATCGCATACTGCGTTCCGTTCAGCTTTGCCGCTGCCGTTGCTTCGAGGATTTCATTTGCAACGCGCGCAAAACCGTTTTCAAGCTGCGGTGAAGCCATATTTTATCCTCCCGTGTATTGATTATTCCTGACTATATTATAACGTAAAATCGCCCATATGTCAAGTATAAAAGCTAAATAACATAGATAAAATTATAAATAAAAACGGACCCTTTTTCACGGAGTCCGTTTTTATTTATTGATTACAGCCAGTAGTCGTTGGCCGCCGCTACCGTCTGATAATTTATGGCGATTACCTGGGATGCGGCTATCAGACTGTCCGCGTTATAGGCGTACCGGGGACGCAGTCTTTTTCGTATCGCCTCGGAGGGCTGCGTGTATTTTACACCCATCTGCGATAATTGTATAGCCAGCTCGAAGCCCTCCCGGGGCGTGTCGGTTATCAGACTCACCAGCCACCTGTCGGCGTTTTTATTGTTTCTGTCCATGTCAAGGTCTCCCGTCATTTGTTAATACAGTATATGCCGGCGGGAGAGGTAATGCAACCCGGAGTGCAGTACATAATCAGACAATATATCCAAAAGGAGGAACTGTTGTACCACGGTCGGCCGAATGAGTGAACTCCAGCAGAACGCCGGCCGAAACCAGCTGCGTGCTTTCATATGTACGCGGATAGTAAACGTCATAGGCG
>JAQVWU010000119.1 GCA_028709565.1 Eubacteriales bacterium | reverse complement strand
AGGGTTATTGGAAAAGTTCAAAAGGGCGTTTCCGGTGAAGTGGAAGTGTGGACAGGAATAATGAACACCGGTGAAGCTATGGGTATTCCGATTATAAAAAAGTTGCTTGTAAAAAAGCAAACGGAAGCTAATAGACATACTTTCATAGACTGCCCTCCCGGAAGCGCCTGTATCGTGATGGAAAGCATTAAGGATGCAGATTACTGTATATTAGTAGCCGAGCCCACATTGTTCGGCGTGCATAACCTCAATATGGTATACGAACCGGTCAAGTTGTTTGATAAACCATTTGGGGTGGTTCTTAACAAATGTTTGGAAGAAGAAAACCCAGCGGAGATCTTTTGTTTGGAGAGAAACATTAGGATTTTAGGTCGGATTCCGTTTGACCATGAACTCGGGATCTTGAACTCAAATGCAGAAATCGCCGTTAATAAAAATGAAAGATACCGCGAACTATTTTCCTCTCTGCTTGACACCGTAACAAAGGAGGTGCAGCATGAAGCAACTACTAATCCTTAGCGGAAAAGGCGGCACCGGAAAGACCACAATAGCAAGTGCCTTTATTAAGCTTGCTAATGCCACGGCATACGCAGACTGTGACGTAGATGCCCCTAACCTGCACCTTATAGCGGGGTGGAAAGCTGAACCGAAAAAAACAGACTATTATGGATTGTCAATAGCAGAAATCGATTTGGACATGTGCATTGAATGCGATCAGTGCAGAGCAAGCTGCCGGTTTGATGCTATCAACGCAGAGCCTGATTACAAAGTTGATCCTTTTACATGTGAAGGCTGTGGTGTTTGTGGGTATGTTTGTCCTGCGGAAGCGATATCCCTGAAACCGGCAGTGGCCGGCGAACTGATGCTGTATTCCGATAAAAAAAAAGTGTTTTCCACGGCACAGCTCAAAATGGGCAGCGGTACCTCCGGACTACTTGTCACTGAGGTGAAAAAACAGTTGAAGTCAGCAGCGGATGATGCTGAACTGGTCATTATAGATGGCTCTCCCGGAATAGGCTGCCCCGTTATTGCATCACTCAGCGGTGTGGATATGGTTTTGATAGTTGCCGAACCTTCTATATCAGGTATCAGCGATATGGAGCGCATTATAAATACAGCAGCCAAGTTCGGAACAAAGACCGCAGTATGTATAAACAAATATGACACCAACATTGAAAACACAGAAAAGATTGAACAGTTCTGTAAAAGACAAGATCTGCCCTCTATCGGCTGGATACCCTTTGACTCCAACGCCGTGAAAGCCATTAATAATGGTCAAACCATTGTAGACATAGATTGCACATCGGGGGTGGCTGTTGAAAAGGTCTACCACAAGACAATGAATCTACTTTTTGAAAAAGGTGGTGGCTAAAAGTCATGCTTATTAAAACATTAGTGGAAAACACATCGATCTCAAAAGACTTCGGCAATGAGCATGGCCTTAGCCTGTATATAGAAACAAAGAAACACAAAATATTGTTTGATGTGGGCGCAAGCGAGTTATTTCTTCAAAATGCAAAAAGGCTTGATGTAAATATTGCAGATGTGGGTTTTCTCGTCATTTCACACGGGCATTATGACCACGGCGGAGGACTGAAGGCGTTCCTGCGGGAGAACAATTCCGCAATAATATATATACGCCGGCAGGCCTTTGACAAACATTATTCATTGCGTTCGAACGGCAAACCCGCATTTATCGGTCTGGAAGAAAATTTGAAGCAGAACGAACGGATTGTGTTTACTTCAGACGATTATACTGTCGATAAAGGAATTTGGTTGTTCTCGAATATCACGCAAAAAGAGCCGCGTCCAAAATCAAACGGCGGCCTGCTAACCGGATATAACGGACAAACATCAGACGATAGTTTCATGCATGAACAAAACCTCGTTATAGAAGAAGACGGAAAGACTTTGTTGATAACAGGCTGCGCTCACAACGGCATTATAAATATACTTGAGCATTTTTACACACAGCAGGGACGGATGCCCGATTTTGTGACAGGCGGGTTTCATCTTTCCGGCCGGTCCGGCGGAGACGAGGATTCCGATACGATTGACAGAATCGGAAAGTATCTGGCTGATACAAAATCAGTGTTTTATACCTGTCACTGCACCGGCATTGAGCCTTATAAACGGTTGAAATCCGCTGTCGGCAATAGTATTTCCTATCTGCCGACAGGCAGCGTATTTACAATCTAGTTAAACATCAAAAACGGAGGAACATGAGTATGATAATTGCAGTTGCGAGCGATAACGGTATGGTAACGGGTCACTTCGGGCATTGTAAGGGTTTTATGATTTTTCATACCGAAAACAACAAAATAGTAAAAAGCGAAACCGTTGCCAACCCAGGACACAGACCCGGATTTTTACCCAATTTCCTGAATGAACGGGGCATTAACGTAATCATCTCGGGCGGAATGGGCGGCGGAGCCATTGAAATATTCAATGAAAAAAACATCGAGGTAATAGTAGGAGCGAAAGGCAGAGCCAAATCAGCGGCGGAAGCATACCTGCAGGGATCATTGAAATCCACCGGTTCCGTTTGCCATAAACATGAACATCATGACCAATGCGGCGAATAAAATATCCGCTCAAAGCCGCGTTTAAAATTTAAAATATACAGCCGCTCTTTTTGAGCGGCTGCAGTTGTTTAAAACGGATAATTACGGCGGTTTTTTGATTTTTTGTATATCACAACCCGTTTACATATCTATCGCCATTTCACGGACAAAACTTTTTTGCCGATACGGATTGACATTATGTATAATGCCGTCTTTAAGAAAATGTGAGCCTGTCCCGTCAAAGATAAACGAAATACCTGCGTTCGCGCACTGTTGCTTTATATCCAAAACCCATTCATAATCGCAGACTCTTGCCTCCCTGCCCGATTCGCCGCCGACACGGACATTTTCCACCCCATGCAGATAGGGCGACAGATTTATTTTGCCCAGCAAGGGGCTGCAGACAATCCACCGGTGCTTAATCGGGCAGGATATATACAGCGGCAACCGAAAATCCGCCGTTTCCTGATTTTCAACCGTGCATCCGATTCTGACATTATCGTAACCGCTGAACCAATCATCCGGCAATGAAACGGTAAATCTGTCAATCCTTTTGGTTAAAAACAAAAAAGTTAGATCGGGGCGCTGTTTTATAATACTCCATGCTTCCGCCCGCCATTCATCCGCTTCCGGCAAAAAGAAATCGGTGGCAAAACATGTGTTAACCGTTTTGCCGCTCTGCAGTTTATATTTGGTAATCTTTTTATTAGGCATATACACCGTTTCAACAGGCTTATAAAACTCATCGGTTTTAACGACGGTATTTTGTCCGTATCGTTTCGAATACGGACCATAAAAATAACAATATTTACAGCCGTCACTTGCCGGATAACAACCGGTCCACGGTTCCCACGCCATAACTTATTTCCTTCTCTCTAATTTAATGCAAAGCGTTTTATCAACTCCATCGGATAGGTATATTCCTCCAGCGCAGTGATTTTTGTAATTCCGAAAATCTTATTCTCCTTATTCTCAAAGATAATTTCTATTGCTTTTTGCAGTTGAGCCACTTTAAATATACCTATTGTGGAATGCATCACAGGGTGACCGAATCGGGCTGAATACAGCCATCCCAATTTGCCGCAATATTCGTCCAGTTTCTCATGAAAGGCATAATAAAAATCAATCAGTTTCTTTGTCTGCGCGGGGGAGACATAAAGCACCGCGGTGTCCGGATGTTCGCCGCCCGGCGGCAGAATGCCCAATGAAGGCAGCATAATTTCAAAAGCCGGATGTTTTTCCGAAAATTCTTTCGTCCGGGTTAGCAGCAAATTAATATTATCGCCCTCATAAGCCGCTATCGTAATATGCGGCGGCCACTCGGAAACCGATGCCATATAACCCGTTTCATACAACAGTTTTCGCAGGACGTTCAATTTATCCGTTGTTTTATTGTCAAATCTTGCGACAACGACATAATTCCGTGTATTATTATGCATTAACGCAATCCCTCCGATGCATCCGATTCTTCCAATACATCTATCAGTTCCGTCCAGTCGTGTATATGCAAATGTTCGCATTCCGGCAGTGTTTGGTTGTATTGACCGCGCCACGGGTTCTCAACGGTTTCATCTTCATACCAAACGGGGAATATCCCTGCCGATGCCGAACCTTCAATGTCCGCCTTTATGTTATCGCCGCAAAACCATACATCGCCGCAGGACAGCCCCGCCTTTTTCAGCGCGAGTTCAAACAGCATAACGTTGGGCTTGCGGAACATGTATTCGCTGGAAGCGATGACAAATTCAAAGGTATTGCGCGGCAGCAAACGGTTTAAACGTTCCTCCAAAGCCGTGCCCGACCAGCCGATATTGCTGATTACGCCGCTTCGGATACCGTTGGCGTTTATGTAATCGATTATTCTGTCGGCATTGGGCATAATCGCTCCGGCGGAGGTATTGTCCCAAAAGATTTTCTCCGCCTCCGGCAGCGATACCGATAATTCAATTTCGAGATATTCATACAGAAACCTTTGGAACTGCCGTTCATGCATTTCCAGACCCGTTTCCCGGACCAATCCGATTTCGGCAAACAATGCCTGTGAAAAATCGTTTGCCTGTTTGGGCGTGAGGTTGTTTTTATTGCTTATTATATATTTAAAGAGCGCTTCCTCGCCGCGCAGGGTGTCAAATCCCGGTTCATACAGCAGCGTGTGACCGTAATCGAACAATATCATCTTGGGTTTCTTTTTCTTCATTCTCATATACCCGCTCCTTTTGCACAGGCAAAACGGATGCCCGTCGGGGTCCAGCATCGTCACAAAATGATCCGCGCCGTATTGACGGGCAGCCTTTGACCCGCCGAGCCGGACGGCTTCCTCAACGGCGGCGGTCAGGTCGTCCACCTGAAAGTTGAAGTGCATGTGCTTTTGCTGCCTGCCCTCCTCCTCCGGCCAGACCGGGGGAATATATTCGAAGTCGGCCTGCATAAAGTGAACAACCATCCCGTCGCCGGTAACCAGCGCCGCCGGGTGAAAAGCCGTATCCCATCCCGTCAAGGCGGCGTAAAATTCACGCAGTTTCTTTGTGTCGGGGCAGTCGATATTGACGGAAGGATTCGGAATCACGGCATATCCCTTTTTCTTAAAATACGACTCAAATTCGGATTTCTCCTGCCGCTTACACAGGCAAAAGGGATGTCCCTCGGTATCAAACATGGTTACACAATGCTCGCCGTACCGTGCGACGGCTTTGAGGGCTCCGAGTCTGACCGCCTGCTCCACGGCGGAAGGCAAATCATCCGCCGTGAAATCCAGGTGCGCCTGTTTCTGTTCCCTGCCCTCCTCCTCCGGCCAGACCGGCGGTATATACGCAGTGTCGGGTTCCGCAAACAAAATCGTCATGCCGGTGCCGGTTTTGAGAGCCGGGCAGCCATAGGCGACCGTCTTCTCCCAGCCGGTCAGTCGGGCGTAAAAGCCGCGGGCGCGCATCGCGTCGGCACAGTCAATCGTGAGATCGCCGACGGTTAAGTTCGGTATCATAAACCCGTCTCCTGTATTTCTGTTTTTTTCAGCGCCTTTCGCGCAACGGCCCGTCCGTCACGTTGGGCGTATATGTCAAACCCGCATTTTTTGAACATTTCCGGCGGACCCCTGAAATCATGCTCCGATTCGTTAAACTCTTTATTGATATACGCCTCGACATAGTCAAAGCCCTCGTCGGCGGCGTCCTTGCATACACGCTCAACCAGCGCCGTTGCCACACCCTGCCTTTGCATTTCCGGCGCGATCATAAAACAAAAGATCGATTTTACCCTCACACCCGTAGGGTATTGCGCTATGGGCCAGTATGAACGCAGATAATCGACGCAGGTCTGACAGTCCGCGTTGGCGTTGCACCATCCGACAATCTCATCGCCGCTATAGGCAAGATAGCCCTGTATGCTGCCGTCGCGGACAAACCCTATGGCACGGGCCCTTCTTTCCTCCCTTGTCGGAAACCAGTGGGCTTCTCCGTTGGCATAGGAGTCGTCGCCGCGCCAGGTCACGCAATAGCATTTGTGCTCGTCGACATTGACGTCATGGGGTGTCATATCAAAAAAACGCGCATAATCCTCCGCCAGGGCAGGGGTCAATTTTTCGATTTCGATGTTCATTTATCTCCTAAACAAGATCCCCGTAAATTGTTTGACAATCGATAAAAAGATTATAACGCTCGGTCCTAAACATTAAGACACACAAATTATCGTCCTCCGGGCCATTGAAATGGTTTGCCAATTCATCATACCACATTTGCCGTTTAGTCGATGTATCGGTAATAATCTCGATTTTACCGGTTAATGAGATGCCGGAAAAACTTTTATTTTCAAATAAATATATACAGGCGCGCGGGTCTTTTCTTATACGGTTTGGTTTGTTTGCGTTAATTCCCGTACAGAACGTAATCCACTTTACTCCGTCTGCTCTTGAAGCGGTAATCATCGAAGCGGACGGATAGCCCGATTCATCTGTCAATGCCATAACCCAATCAAATGTAAGACCTGATTCTCTTGTATGCGCAGTGCATTTATTGATTAAATACTCGGCTTTTTCCACCAAATTTTTATTCATAACAATCCTTTCACCGTGTTTTAATTACATCGGTTCTTCTTCCAAGGCCCTCTTCATTCTGATGCAATTCATGGTCTTGCCCATATTGTACGTTTTCGTTTTTCCGTCGGACTTAAAACCGCATTTTTCATAAAACTCAATCGCGTTTGTGTTCTCGGCAAACACCCATAATGTCATGACGGTTTTTCCCCATCTTCGGGCTGTATCGAAAGCAAAGTCCATAGCCTGTGTACCTATCCCCATGCGGTAATAATCCGGGTGCAGATAAATGCCTTCCAATTCACAGGTTTCGCAATCCGCGTCACCGTCTTGCGGAGTAGGGACAATAGTCATAATACCGACAGTTTGCCTGTCCCTCTGTATGATATAGTGAGCAGTGTTTTCGCTGCTTATAATTCGCTGCCACAATGCCGGACGCCCGGCGTTTTTTTCGCGGATATATTCCGCCGGAACAATATCATTATACGCAGCCTCCCAAGAACGCATATGCACTTGCGCCATGTCGGGCGCGTCGGCGGGTACGGCAAGGCGAATAGTAATCGGGTTGTATATGTAATCCATATGAATAATGTCCTTCCCGGTGATATAATGCTGTTTAAAAACCTGATTATACATTTTCTTCTTTCCCGGATTTACCTGCCGACTCCGATTCGGCGGCCTGCCATGCCGCGGGGAAGCTATTCCTGTAGAACAGGCTTTTTGCCGTTACGGCATATAAATACCCGTTCTTTAAAATAGAGCGTTTCATCATTTCGGTGATTTCATTTTTCTTTTCGCCGGTTAAATCCTCATAGCGAATAACGCGGACTTCGCCTCTCCGTTCCGCTTCAATAATTTCGGCATACACATCACCAATAAATTCGGATCCAAGGACCTTGACGGGTTCGGTCGCTATCCAAACGCCGCCGGTGTGTCCCTGCTTTATCGGGCCCTCGTTTATACAGGAATAAATATATCCGCTGCGTTCACCGTAGATTTTTGCAAGCTGGCCGGGAAACTGCTCGTGGTAGACCGGAATTCCGTTCTGATCGACACCGCAGGTAACATGATTTATTTCCATATCACGCAGGTAGAACAACGCGTATTCTTTATTTGGCGTGAAATAGCAGACCGGTTTATCCCCTCCGTGCATTTTGGATAGGGGCAGCAATTCTTCCAGATTTCCGATATTGCTCGCGTGATAAAAAATGTCATTGTATCCGCTCATGGTGCTGCTCCTATAATTCAAAGTCAAAGATAATTTTCCTTCACATATTCAGAAAGCATATTTTTATCAAGAAAAGGCGCTATCGGACTTATCGCTTTGATTCCGTCTTTCCGGATGGCTTTTTCCGCCAGGCCATTCAGAAACCCTTTGTTCAGAAACGGCGCGATTGATTCAAAATGACGCAGCCC
>JAQVWU010000002.1 GCA_028709565.1 Eubacteriales bacterium | reverse complement strand
ACTGGAGGTTATTGTCAGAAAGTTCGGCATACTGGTTCATATCGCCGTCCCGTCGGCGGTCTCAATAAACTGCATACCCGACTGCATGAGTATACATCCGCCCTGCTTTGAATGCTGTATCGGTGAGATTGAGGTTTCATCGTTTGTAACTCCCCATGACAGCGCCTGCAGTGTCGGTTATATAGTACGGGCGGGTGCCCGCACGGTCGGAGTGGCGACCGATCTGGGATATATGCCGGATGATGTTACCGAGCGGCTCTGCGGATGCACCGATGTGGTAATCGAATCGAATCATGATATAAACATGCTCATGAGCGGTTCCTATCCCCCCTCGCTCAAGAGGCGCATATTATCGCGCAGGGGTCACCTGTCAAACACCGACTGTGCCGACAGTGTCTGTATCCTTGCGCGCAACGGCGTGGAACATATAGTCCTTGCTCATCTCAGCCAGGAGAACAACCTGCCCAAGCTTGCTTTTGAAGCCTCCGCCGCAGCGATGGAGCATCGCGGTTTGCATAATACCATGCTGTCGGTTGCCGCGGCGGCGGCCCCGACAAGACTTATATAAATTTATGACCGTTAATATTGTATGTGTCGGACAGCTGCGCGACGCCGGTCTGAGAGCAGTCGCAGCCGAATACGAAAAACGCCTGTCGCGCTATTGCCGGCTGAAAACGGTTGAAACGGACAACCGCGGTCTTTATATCCTGCCGCCCCGCGCTTACAAAGTCGCGCTGTGCGTTGAGGGCAGGCAGCTGTCCTCCGAGGAGTTCGCGGCGGAAATAGACCGTGTTACGACCGGGGGCCGGTCCGATCTGGTTTTTGTCATAGGGGGCGCCGACGGGCTGCCGGAAGCGGTCAAGGGAGCGTGTGACCTGAGGCTTTCCTTTTCGCGCATGACCTTTCCTCACCGTCTTATGCGGGTTATCCTGCTTGAGCAGATTTATCGCGCCATGAGCATATTAAAGGGCGAAAATTATCATCATTATTAATAAAATTAATAAAATTAATAAATAAAAAAATAAGATAAATAAAACATGACTGTTTATGCAAAACTAAAAACAACAAAAAACCGATTGGCTGTATTAAGGAATATCAATCATATGAATAATATGAAAAAACTCAGGCGTTTCGCGGTTACACTTATTGCGCTGCTGCTGCTCTGTGCCGCGGCTGCCGCCGTTATAATGTATAATCTCGGCTGGTATGACATCTCATTTATCAGGCGCAGCGGTGACAACGAAAATGCGTCTGAAAGCAGATACGAACCGGTCATCCGCCCGGCGGATATCGATGTCATAGAAATTGAAAAGGAAAATCTGAGCGGTGTCTTCAATCAGGAACAGCTCGGTTCCCAATCTGCGGAAACTGCCTCTCAGCCCCCTGTACAGCCGCCGGTCGGTAACCCTATCGAATCGGTTGCCGAACTGAAAAAATCAGGTTATAAATGGAGCGATACCCCCTATAACAAGGCTACCCACCGTATCGGCAGGGTTACGGGCGGTATTCCCCTAAACAAAAATCTCAGTTCAGGCGGCCGCAGGGCGCTGCGGACATACATGGGTTATATATTATATGATGACGGAGCACATGTTTCCGTTTTGGGCATAAACGGCGTTGTCTCGGTTGCCGGAATTGACAACCTGACACCGGCTTATGCGCGGGACAGTGCCGGCCGGCCTCTGTTTACCTATAAAGACAGGTATTACTATATAGTCGACAACAGCAATGAGATGATAGAGGTTGAGTATAATCCGCTTTACGCCCCGCCGCTGCAATATGACTCCCCGCCTTCGTACTCCCGTTCCCAAAGCACCCTGAGCCGCTATTATGTGGAAACGGTGCACCGGCGCAAGATTGACGGAAACGGCAACGATGTAACGCTCGAAGTGGACCGCAAACTCTCGGGAGCGGTAAAGGACGGCAAGGATATCGAGGATGCCGCCGTTTATGCCCGGCTGAACATCCCCGAATATACCCTGCAATACAGAGATTGTATTTTATGGGGTTATCTGAACGCCTGGGGAGGTATCGCCATTGAGGCGCAGTATTATTTTGCTTCGGAATTCAACGAAAACGGTATTGCCGTCGTAGCCGACGCCAACGGAAAGGCAAAGCTGATCAACACCTACGGCGGAACGGTATCCGACCCGTCGGGGACGATACTGTATCTGACCGAACGCAACCGGCGGCCGGCATTTGAGTCCTATTATCTGCCCGACACCTTCGGTATAGAATCGCTCGGCATGTTTGATTTTGACCACGGGCTTATGCGCATACGCAGCTGTATCTACGATTATAAAGAAGAGGGCGAACTGGTACGCGACAGCGACATATTGATCCGGCCTGACGGAACAAAACATATTATACCGCAGGATTATACGCTGGTGGGCTATTCGGACGGTGTTATGCTGCTTGAAAAGGACGGATTGTACGGCTTTCTCGATTATACGGGACGATGGATTGCGCAGCCCATCTACACATATGCGCAGCCCTTTATCGAAGGACTGGCGGTGGTCGGCGTTTCCTCCGCAAGGTTCTGTATGATAGACAACAACGGCAATATTGTGCTGCCCCTTATATATGATTACATATCGAACGTCTCCTCCGGTGTTATAATAGCGCATTCGCGTGAGGGATGGGAGATATTCAATAAAATGAGCAAATAAAAAACAGAGCAATAAAAGCAATAAACAAGAGAGGAATATGCATATGAAAAATTACGATATCGCGGCGTATATCTGGCCGGCGTATACCGGAGACGAACCCCGTACCCGCACCTTCTGGCCGGAGGGCATCGGTGAGTGGCAATCGGTGAAAAACGCGGTCAAAAAGCAGCCGGGGCATGACTGGCCGAGAAAACCGCTCTGGGGTTATGTAAACGAAGCCGATCGCTATGTTATGGAAATGCAAATCGCGGCGGCTGCCGACCACGGGGTAAACGTCTTTATCTATGACTGGTATTGGTATGACCGGCGTCCCTTTCTGGAAGGCTGTTTGAACGACGGCTTTTTAAAGGCGCAAAACCGTGACCGCATGAAGTTCTATCTTATGTGGGCTAACCATACGGTGAACAACACCTGGGACATCAGGAATTCCGATGATTTTTCCAATGTGATCTGGGACGGCGCGGTTGACCGGGGAGAGTTTAATATAATCGTAAAGCGGGTAATCGAACGTTATTTTTCTCAGCCTAACTATTATAAAATCGACGGATGCCCGGTGTTTATGATTTACGATCTTCATAACCTCATACGCGGTCTGGGCGGCGTTGATAATACGCGGCGGGCTTTCGAATTCTTCCGCAGCCGGACCGTTAAGGCAGGCCACCGCGGTCTTCACCTTCAGCTTACCGCCTGGAGTGAAAATGCCGTAAATCTCAGCGGAGTGGACTCAACGGCGCAGGGCACAACCCGCCGGGCGGTCAGCCTGCTTGGTTTTAACAGTATCAGCCATTATCAGTTTGTGCATTTTGTCGATATTGACCGCGATTACCGGGCAATCCTCGCCGATGTACAGCGTGAATGGGAACGCATCGACCGTGACTATGCGGGAATACCGTATTTCCCCCATATCTCTGTCGGATGGGACAACAATCCCCGTTTTAACTCCTTCCGGCCGGGTATCGTAAAGGGCAACACCCCTGAAGCCTTTGAAGAGGGTCTGATCATGGCCAAGCAGTATATTGACACACACTCGCTGCCGGCTCCGCTTATCACCCTCAACAGCTGGAATGAGTGGACCGAAACCAGCTATCTCCAGCCGGACGATCTCAACGGTTACGGTTATCTTGAAGCCGTGAAACGGGTGTTCCTAAAATAGCCGTTAAACAAAATCGGCTGGTTTAAAAGCCTGATTTTAAATATTTGGGAGGGATACCTTTGAAGATTCATGCGTTGATCTTAGCGATGGTCCTGCTTTTTTGCGCCGCCGGCTGCGCGGCACAAGCGGATAACGAAGCTCCTTTAACAGATACCCCCGATGTGACACAACAAGAAACCGATTACATGGACACGCTGCCCGATGAAAATTATGACGGTTATGTCTTCACCGTTCTGGCGCAGTCCTATGATGAGCGCCCCAATCTGCCGGCTGAAGCGGAAAACGGAGAGGTTCTCAATGACGCGCTGGTCAGGCGGAATATAAAAACCGAGGAAATCTATAATATCGGCATAGAGAACATAGCGCTGGAGGACCGCGGCCAGGTAAAAAGCATGGTACAGACCGCCGTTAACGCCAACGATGATATCTACGGTCTGGTGATAACCTCTATGGCTGACGGCATCAACAGCCTGGCGCCCAACGGTTTTCTGTATGACCTGAACAAAATCAATTATCTGCAGCTCGAATCCGAGTGGTGGTGTGCGTATATCAGCGAGGACATGCAGTTCTCGGGCAGTCTGTATTTCACTTCCGGCGCCCTGTCCCCGTTTTTTTACTATACACCGGTGGGGGTTGCGTACAATATCAAACTTGCCGCAGACTATAATATCGGGAATCTGAACGAAACGGTCAGAAGCGGGCAGTGGACCTTCGACAAGCTGAAGGAACTTACCGCAAACTTAACAACCGATATAGACGGGGACGGCAAACTCACGGAAGCCGACTTTTACGCGCTGTCGCATGACGGCGGTGTCGCCGGTCAGGCAATGCTTATCTCCTGCGGGGAAAAGATGAGCGAGATTGACGCCGCGGGAAACCATTTTTTGAATCTCGGCAGCGAACGTATTGTAACGCTGGTCGACCAGATCGCGACTCTGCTGGGTGACAAGGACATCTGTTATGTGGACAAAGCCGGCAGTTCGCTGACCCTGTTCTCGGAGAGCAGACTGATGTTTCTCATGATATCCATGAACAATATCATAGCGGGTTACCAGGGTGTACCCGGACTGCGCGTCATGGAGGACGATTACGGTATAATTCCTACGCCGAAACTGAACGAAGCGCAGGATAATTATTATACATACGGCAATCCATGGGGACCGTCGGGTATTGCCGTTCCTGTTACGGCGGCGGATGCCGACCGAACGGGGTTGATTACCGAAACGATGGCTTATTTGTCCTTTACCGATGTCAAACCCGCCGTTTATGATATCATTGTTAAAGAAAAAATCGCACGGGACCCGGAATCGGTGGAGATGCTTGATATCATGTACGCGGCTGCCCGTTTTGACCTCAACGGTATATTCGATTTCGGCGGCAGCGCGATGCTGCTGCGGGAATGCGCCTGCGGAGTCAAGGATGATTTTGTGTCAAAATATGCCGCCATAAAAGACAAGGCGGAGGCGGCGCTCAAAACATTGGTTGAACTGCAGGAAAGCGTCGGCTAAAATATCGCGGCATAACTGAATACAACAAAAAAGCGACTCCGGCACATTTTTAATTGTGCCGGAGTCTCAATGTTTTAATCGGGTTTATTCCATCTCAAAGTCTTCTTTGGAAGCTCCGCATTCGGGGCAGACCCAGTCTTCAGGGAGTTCATCCCATTTTGTTCCGGGAGCGATATCGTTTACAGGATCGCCTTCGGCTTCATCGTAAACATAACCGCAAACCAGGCAGGTATATATTTCCATACTATCCCTTCTTTCCTTACTGTTTTTCGGAACCATTTATTCGCTGTTAATTAAACGGCTATAGTTGTTTTTATGGAATACGGCGCTGTTTTGCCGTACCCCGCCGATGGTTTTCCCATTTTATCATAAGCGTTTTATTTTGTCAATACCAAATACTAAAAAAACACGGCATTGATTTCATCGGCTTTTTCGGAGGCGGGAGGTCTGATTCCGTCAGCGATTTCATACAGCTCATCATTCGTTTTTATGACGCCCCCGACGAATTCATCATAGGGACGGTTGCAGACATCCACCAGACCTATCTGATAATTTTCACCGTCAAAACGCCCGAGATAGCCCTGGTCGTTGAGCGTGAAATAATGCGCCCCGATACAGAAGGGGTGTGCTGCCGCAGCGTGCATGTAATACCGGTATGCCTTGCCCCGTTCAGCCTGTGTTGTTACACCGCGTATACCGGTCGCGTCCAGCCCGCGGTCAAGGGCTCCGAAATGAAATTCACCTATCATGAGCGGCTTGTCGGGTTTTTTCAGGGTGTTCAGTATATTTTCTATACCGCCGGCGGGATCCATCGCGTAACAGTTAAAGGAAAAAACGTCAAAGTATTCGCTGCCTGAAACCAGTATACTGCTCGAGAGCCACGCGTAGCGTATACCGAGATTTAAATGATCTGGGTCATGGGCGCGGATGGCAAGCGACGGAACCTTTATATATTCGCGTATCATCTCAGCCGAAAAGTCCCACAGGTCGTTGTTCGCCCTCTCACTGAGAGCCGATACCGCAACGGGCTGCAGCAGCGAATCAAAATCGGTGAAGGACGCTCCCCACGCGGTGTTCAGCGCGTCAACAGTGCCGTAGCGGTCGCGCATGAAATTTACAAGGGCGGTTTTTGAATGATAAGGATAATCGCTTTCCAAAAGGACGGAGGCGATATTAAGCGCATTGACAAACGCCCATGCAGGTTCGTTTGACAGGAAATAACCTATCAGATTTTTGTCGTCTTTAAAAGGGATTATCAGTTTTGCGTATTTTGCCGCCGATTCTCTGAACTCCTCCGAGAACACATCGGGAAAATCGCGGAATATATTACACCGGGTATCGGGATAACGCCCGAATATAAATACATACGGACGGCTGTCTCTTTTTATATAATCCATGTCGCTCCAGCACGCGATGGTATTGAACCCCCATTCGGTCAGACGGCGCTGTGTGATTTTAGCCCATTGACCATACCATTCCTCTCCGAATGCCCTCATAAGATTTGCCTTATGCCAGCTGTATGTTTTATCACCGTTCCAGCCCATGCTCCCCCGGGGCGGCAAATCGGTTGCCAGCTGTTCTATACCGTTCAGATTGCAGTCCCCGTCAACGCTCACGCAGTCCAGACCGATGCTGAAGAAGGCGTAACCGTCGGGATCGGACAGCCAATATCTGTAACCGTCATGACGGACCGCGAAAAATCCGGACGGTTCAAATT
This sequence comes from Eubacteriales bacterium, assembly GCA_028709565.1. Classification (GTDB taxonomy): domain Bacteria; phylum Bacillota; class Clostridia; order Oscillospirales; family CAG-272; genus JAQVWU01. The sequence continues at coordinate 25,528 of JAQVWU010000002.1, read as the reverse complement.
GTTTTTTTGTCCAGCCGCCATATTTTGAACGCGCGGGCGGCATATGTCCGATTTCTTTTTGAGCTTCACCGGCTAAAAATGTACGCAGCCGGGCTTCACCGGCGGTTTTTCCCTTCCAGGACGAACACAGTTTTTGACCGAGCAGGTCGACCATCGGTTTATTCTCGACCGGATATTCGGGTTCGGTATCGGTTATATACACATCGTGTATAATCAAATCAACGCTGCCCGGCGCGCCGGGTACCGACAGCATAAAATTTGCGAGCTTGTCGATACTGATAGGCTTGCCCTGCGTAACCGTTTTCAGTTTTCCGGGGGTACGCGGCAGAAACAGGGTGTTCGCGTCCAGTGCCGTTGCCGGAATGGCGATGCGGGTGCGCAGCCGGGGCAGCAGACCCATCTTAAAGGCAATGTATGAAGTCCCGTTCTGTTCCGTAAAGGTCCACAATACCGCGCAGGCGAAGACGCTGTCGTTTGTTACGTCCATCACCAGCAGGTCAGAGCTATTGAATGGGATGCCGGTAATACAGCCGGCGGAGCAGACGGCGCTCAGCGAACCGTTACCGCTCGGTTCAAAGGTATAACGGCAGTTTTTCTCAATTATATTATCGGCAATAAAACCTGACAGGTCTATCTTGGTGCTTTTCATACTCATCCCCTCATTTCTTGATTTATTCATCCGATTATCCGATTATCTGATTATCAGATTATCAATATGCTTCATGAATTAATTATATAACATACAAAAGGATTTGTCATCAGTTATCGGAAATATTGCAAAGTTTTTTAATTTTTTTAATTTATCATATCATTGTCCCGAAAGTATTGAAAAAAAACTGCGGTTGTGTTATATTGGTTTCAGGATTATTTATATATCACACTTATATATGGGGGTACATATGACTTCTCTGACTTTCCCGGATATAACGATGCCCGCGCAGCGTCTGGGCGCTGAATCGTCGCTGCCGCCGCTGTCTCAAATGGCTAAAACCGCGTGGGTGCCTAAAACAAATCTGGATGAAGATGACGGATTGTACTGCGGTTACGGTTCCGTTTTAAGTCCTTTCCCTTACCGTATGCAGGATAATTACGAACGGCAGCTGCACGATACGGTTTTCAAAGCCGCGGTGCTCGAGAACGAATACCTGAAGGCGGTTTTTATGCCGGCTTACGGCGGAAAACTGTGGTCGCTTATCGATAAAACCACCGGCAGGGAACTGTTCATGGCTAATCCCGTGGTACGCCCCTGCAATCTCGCGATACGCAACGCATGGACAAGCGGCGGTGTGGAATGGAACTGCGGATTTCTCGGGCATCACCCGCATACATGTTCGCAGATATACACGGCGCGCGCCGCCCTTGACGACGGCACACCGGTGCTGCGCATGTATGAATACGAGCGTGTACGCCGCGTAGTCTATCAGATGGATTTCTTTTTGCCCGGCCGGTCAAAACTGCTTTATGTCCGGGTGCGTATTGTCAACGACCGTCCGTATGTGACGCCGATATACTGGTGGAGCAATATAGCGGTACCCGAAGAAGAGGGCGCGCGGGTCATAGCGCCGGTTACCGAAACCTTTACGCACATAGACGGAGCGATAGCGAAGGCTCCGGTTCCGCATTATCTCAATACCGATATTACATATCCCGTAAATCAGCGCCGTTCGGTCGATTTCTTCTGGAAGATACCCGACGCAAAGCGAAAATACATCTGTCAGCTGGATAAGGACGGTTACGGCCTGATTCAAACCTCCACCGCCCGCCTCAAGGGACGCAAGCTGTTTGTATGGGGTCAGGGACCCGGGGGTGACAGGTGGCAGGAATTCCTTACCCGGGACGGTTCGGATGAACGTTATGCAGAAATCCAGGCGGGGCTGGCGCATACCCAGTACGAATCGCTGCCCATGCCGCCCAGGTCAGCGTGGGAATGGCTGGAAGCCTACGGCGCGATGCAGGCGGACGCCTCTGCGGTACACGGAGATTGGGAGGATGCCAAAAGGGAAGCGGAATCCCGTTTGGACGACCTTGTCAGCGCCCAAGCCATGGAAGAGATGCTCAAAGCGACCCATGGAGCGGCTGTGTCGCCCGCGGAGGAGACAATATTATACGGAAGCGGCTGGGGTGCCCTTGAAAATTATCGCCGCGGCAAAGCCGGAGAGTCTGTAATGTGCCCGCATCTCGATTTCGGCGGGACATACACCGAGCAGGAACAGTGGAAAACATTGCTGGATACCGGCAGTTTCGGAAATGTATGCCCGGACCGGGTACCCCCCTCATGGATTTCGGACGGGGAATGGTTTGGCCTTATGGAAAAGGCCGCGGGGCAGGGCGATGAATACAACTGGTATACATGGCTGCAGTACGGCATGACCCTTTTAGCGCGTAATCATTTGGATAAAGCCGCATCAGCCCTCAGCCGCTCCTTTGCCTTAAAACAAAGCGCGTGGGCGCTATATGGCCTGTCCTGCGTTGCCGGACTTTCGGGACAGGCAGAGAAAGCGGCAAATCTGACCCTTCAGGCGGCGGAGATGAAACCCGATGACCCCTCACTGGCAAAAGAAGCGGTACGCATGCTTTCATCGGTCGGCAAATACACCCGGGTAATCGATTTTATTGAAAAGCTGCCCGCCGAAACCGCTGCCATACCACGCGTCAGGCTGTCCCTTGCCGCCGCTTATCTGCAGTGCGGCAGAATCGATGAAGCGGAGGCGCTGCTGTATGAAGGAGGAGGGATTGTGGTAGCCGATATCCGGGAGGGTGAGGTATCCATAACCGACTTATGGTTCTCAATCGAGGAAGCGAAAGCCGCGAGGGACGGACGCGAGTTCGACCGCGCCACGGCAAGACCGCCGGCGGTCTTTGATTTCCGGATGAACGCCGTAAAATAACCATAATAAAATAATACCGGGTGAATATATGTTTAAGAAAAGACGCCTTGGCGTAATCGCGGCGCTGACTTTGGTGTTTTTCGCCGCAGTATACTGCGCGGTTACACTTACTCTGCGCCGTCTCGGGGACATCATGGCACTATTTTACAAAAACGACATCGTAACCGGCATACTCGGTCAGCTGAGAGCCGCGGCGATAAATCCGCCCCGGGCCCTGCTCCTTGTCGGCGGCTTTATCTGTGCGGTTATCCTGTATACGGCTTTTATCGACCGAGGGAAGGGCACCGCTAAGATTAAGTTAATGAAACCCGGAGCGGTCATTGCGGTATTGCTGATAACGATATCGGTATACGTCTCAGGTATTTATCTGAGCGTGGTAAACGGCGTCCCGTTTCATCTCGCCGCCGGCATTATCGGCGGCATTATCGAAAGCGGGGTGCTCGGATGACCCGGATGAGAGGAAGGCAGACGCTGGCGCTCTTACTCAGTGCCCTGATGCTGTCGGGCTGCGCAGGCGAACATGCCGTACCCGCCGAACCCGGATGGTCGGTGGGGTTCGGCAAATATGCGCTTGTGCCGGATGACCCGGACACGACGGTATATTACATTGCCGGATACAGAAATAACAACCGCGCCGCGGGTATTCTGGACCTTCAATACGCCCGCGCCGCTTATATATCGGACAACGCGGGAAACAATATCGTAATAGCGGCGGTGGACTGCATAGGACTGTCGCGCACCGATATACAAAAAATACGTCAGCGCGCCGCCGGCACCGTCGCCCGCTACAAACTCAGCGCCGTTCATATCATGAGCACACACACCCACGCGGGGATTGACACCCTGGGGTTGTGGGGTCCCGTCGGCGTCAGAGGCATATGCGATGAATTTATGGAAACCGTATATGAGGGAACCGCCCAGGCCATCGCCCTCGCCTGTGAAAACAAACGCGGCGGGCAGCTTTATTACGGTTCCGCCGACACCGAAGGACTGCAGCGCGACTCGCGGCTGCCTGAGATTTACAGTCCCACCCTGCACCGTTTCCGCTTTGTTCCGTCAGACGGGAGCGCGGGACTGCAGATTATAAATTACGGGGCGCATCCGGAGGCGCTGCGCTCGGAAAACTCTATGATAAGCGCCGATTTTCCGGCTTATATGGGTAAAAAAATTGCCGATATAACCGGGGATGAATTTATATTTATTGCCGGAGCGATCGGCGGACTCATCTCGACACACCGGCAAAGGGACAGCGTTGAGGAAAACGTTGTGGTTACCGGTGAAATACTGGCCGATATCGCCCTGGGTATATCGGAAGAGCGGGCGCTGGACCCTTCGGTCGGTACAAAAACAGAGGTGTTTAACGTAGAACTGGACAACCGGACATATATTGCCCTGGCGTTTCTGGGTGTTATCAACGCGCGTCCTCACAGGGGCGGGGGGCAGTATAATCTCGCTCTGGAAACGGAGGTTTCCCTTGTCACCCTGGGCGGGGTAAAATGTGCCCTGGTACCCGGCGAGCTCTTTCCCGAACTGGCATGGGGCGGCGACGCCGGTCCGCTTGCCGCACATCCCGGCAGGGCAAATCCGCCGGCGCTGGCGGAAATCGCCGGTGATAAAAACCTCATTGTCTTCGGGCTTGCCAACGACGAGATAGGTTATATCGTAACCCCGAACGATTTTTTGCTGGATGATCAGGCTCCCTATCTTGCCCAGGCCCATGACGGCAGCGGGAGGAAACATTACGAAGAGACAAATTCGGTCGGCATCGAAGCCGCGGCGGCGCTGGCCGGCGCGTTTGCCAAACTGTTCGAAAATAACAATACATGAATAATTAAAGGAGAACCGGTAATGAAAATTGAAATTTATCCGACACCAAACGAAATGGGCATACACGCCTCAAAAAGGATTGCGAGAGGTCTGAAGCGTGCCATACGAAAACAGGGCTATGCGCGGCTGCTCCTCTCTACCGGAGCTTCCCAGTTTCCCATGTTCGACGCTTTAATCCATGAGGATGTGGACTGGAGCGCCGTGGAGATGTTCCACCTGGACGAGTATATCGGCTTGCCGGTTACCCATAAAGCCAGTTTCCGTAAATATCTCAACGAGCGGTTCGTTTCACGGGTTAATCTGCGTGCCGCGTACTTGATCGACGGGGAAGGCGATATCGCCGCGCTTGCCGCCGAACTGAAGAGCACGCTGACCGAGCGTCCGATTGACGTGGGGGTTGTGGGAATCGGTGAAAACGGTCATATAGCCTTCAACGATCCTCCGGCTGATTTTGACACCGATGAGGCATATATCACGGTCAGACTCGATGACCGCTGCAAAGCCCAGCAGGTAGGCGAGGGCTGGTTTGAAAATAAAGCGGCGGTGCCCGACAGCGCGCTTTCCATGACGGTGAAACAGATAATGAAATGCAAAACGATTATATCGGTTGTACCGCACGCCGTCAAAGCGGACGCGATATATAACACCTTTATGAGTCCGGTTACCAACACCGTGCCGGCTACCATACTCAAGACACATTCCGACTGGAGCCTGTTCCTGGACAGCGCCTCCGCGTCACGCATAATCAATATATGACGGGAATCGCGCGCAAACCCAATATCCGCCGCATGGCAGAGGTCGCGCTTTTCGCGGCTATTACCGCCGTTTTGGCGCAGATTGCCCTTCCGCTGCCCTCGGGTGTGCCGATAACGCTGCAAACCTTTGCCGTTGCCCTGACCGGCTGTTATCTGGGCTGGAGATACGGTCTGACCTCGGTAATCGTTTATATCGCCCTCGGAGCGGTAGGCCTGCCTGTCTTTGCCTCATTTCGCGGTGGAATCGCGGTTATTGCCGGGGCAACCGGTGGATTTATCATGGGTTTTTTGCCGATGGCGGCATTATGCGGGCTGGGGGCTTCACTGCGCGGGCGGGTGACAGGCATCGCTCTCGCCCTGTCGGGAATGCTCAGCTGCCATGTCTGCGGGGTTGTCTGGTATTCCGCCGTAACATCAACCGGGCTTCTGCCCGCCGCCGCGTTGGTTTCGCTGCCCTTTCTGATTAAAGACGGGTTGTCGGTGGCGACCGCCTTTTATATCGCGCGGATTATAGCGTTTGCGGCAGCGAAAGCAAAAGGCCGGCAATCTTATGACATCCGAAGCAACGGAGGATAAAAGCAATTGAAGACATTATATATTGACTGTCCGATGGGAGCTGCCGGCGATATGCTGACCGCCGCACTGCTGGAGCTTCTGCCGGACCGGGAGGCTTTTCTTTCGGAGATGAACAATCTCGGTATACCCGGTGTACGGATGGGAAGCGAATTGACATCCAGATGCGGAATAGTCGGCGCCCGCGTTACGGTCACCGTTGACGGCAGGGAAGAGCACAGCCACGACCATGACCACGGCCAAGACCACGGCCATGAGCACGATCGCGGTCATGAGCACGACCACAGCCATGAGCACGAACAGGACCATGATCACGCCAACCTGGATAAAATCGGACGGATTATTGAAAAGCTCAAACTGTCCGCGAAGGTAAAGGCGGATGTTCTGGCGGTTTACCGGCTCATCGCCGAAGCCGAGAGCAAAGCCCATGGTGTGAGCGTAAGCGATATCCACTTCCATGAGGTTGGCACAATGGACGCCGTTGCCGACATTACCGCCGTCTGCCTGCTGATGGAGAGAATCGCTCCGCGGCAGGTCATCGTGTCGCCCGTTCATGTGGGCAGCGGTCAGGTGCGCTGCGCTCACGGCATCCTCCCGGTTCCCGCTCCGGCAACGGCATATATCCTGCGCGATGTGCCGGTCTACGGCGGCGCTGTCAGGGGGGAGCTGTGTACGCCCACCGGAGCCGCTCTGCTGAAACATTTCGCCTCCGCCTTCGGCGATATGCCCGTGATGAGGATAGAAGCCATCGGTTACGGCATGGGTACAAAGGAATTTGAGGCGGCAAATTGTGTGAGGGTCATGCTCGGTGAGACGGAGGACCGGCAGGACGGGGTAACCGGGCTCAGCTGCAATGTGGACGATATGACCGCCGAGGAGATCGGTTTTGCCATGGAACGGTTATTTGAAGCCGGGGCGCTGGAGGTCTTCACGGTTCCGGCAGGCATGAAAAAATCCCGTCCGGGCACGCTCATCTGCGTGCTTTGTCGTGAGGGGGATAAAGAGAAGATAATAAAAGCCGTTTTCAAATATACCGCAACCATCGGCGTACGTGAGATTGCCTGCTGCAGATATGTGCTGGAGCGGGAGTTTGCGACGGTTGACACCCCCTGGGGGTCGGTCCGCCGGAAGGATTCCGCGGGGTACGGGGTGCGCCGCTCGAAGTATGAATATGACGACCTTGCGAAAATTGCCGCGAAAAAAAACATGAGTATTGCCGATGTTATTCGGCTGATTGAAAAGACTGATTGAAAAGACTGACGGCAGATATAAAAACCGCACAAAAATTACTCTGTGCGGTTTTTTATTGGTTTTTAAAAAACAGAATCAGTCGGTCGCGGCGTAGCTTTCGACAAACGCGTCGAGCTTTTGCTGTATGCCGGCTATTTTCTTTTCCATGGACGAAACGAAGGTATTTGAAGACGAAGTCAACATGGAGACATAAACCGAGCGGAGGTCGTTTGCCCAGGAAAGGTCGCCCGCCCAGTCGTAGACCTTCGAAGCGAACACATAGGACAGCATTTCCTGCGATTCGACGTCCCGGATGAATTTCGACTCAAGCAGCACATCATACAGCGCCGCGGTGACGGTATCCGATGAGAAGGCGCTCATGGCTTCCAGCACGGTACCCGCCCTTTCGGTATCGGCTGAGGTCAGCGGAAGCGCCATCGCGGTAGTCCATCCGTTTGAAACATAGGCGGTGTAACGGTCCTGCTCTTCGCTGCCTTTGGGCATCGGCAGCACGCCGAAGTCATCCTCCATGGCACGGAAGTTGGACAGGCTGCCCACCATTTCCGCGAAGAACATCACCCGGCCGTCGGTGAAGGCCTTTATGTAATCCCCTTTGAGGCAGACGGCCTGATTGTCTTTATGGAAATCATATAGTTTACCGACTACACCGACAAGATTTTCAGAGTTGTTGACGGTAATCATGCCCTCGGAATCCACCGAACTCATCCTTTCGCCGAAGGCGTATATGAGGTGGAGTATCGAATGTTCATGGTTTACATACCCGAACCGGTCATCGTCGGTTTTAAAGGCGCCGTCGCCGTTGAGGTCGGAGGAGGACGCGGCTGTCATTTCGGCAAACCTCTCGAAGGTCCATTTGCCGGCTGCCACATCGTCATAGGGCATATCGAATCCCAGGTCGGCGCACAGCGATTTGTTGAAATAAACCGCCTGGACGGCGTAGTCATCATAGTAATTTATGTCGCCGGAAATGGCGTATAATTTTGTGTTGAACATGGTAAAACCGGACACTATGTTCCTGTCCCACCAGGGGTTGGAGGTGTCAATCGAGTCGACGGCGAGTATATTGAAGAGCAGATTTTCGGTAGATGAGTTCATGAGAAAATCAAGGCGGTTGAGCAATATGTCAAATCCGTCGTCGGCCGCCATGACCGATTTCTTCAGCGTCGAGGTTGCCGCGTCGGTTGAATCGGCCCAGACAGGCTGCAGTTTTACGTTCAGCAGGTCCTCGGTCTGAAAATTGCGTTTGTATATGGCGTCGTTCAGAATATCACCGGTCTGTTCCTCATAATATATTTCATTTTCATTGTCACCCGTCTTGCCGTAAAAGTGAGAACCGGGTTTGGGTGATAAAATACGGAAGTTATAGCCGTCATAATTATTACTGGTGTATTTCCGCCGTATAATATCGGCATTTGAAGCCGCGGTAACATCGGTTTCGGTATCGGCGGTCACGTCAGGGACGCCGGCGCTGTCCGCTTGGGCGCAGGAGGTAAAGAGGACCGCGAAGATAAGAAGTGCCGTGGCAAGTGCTGAGTATCCGGGCTTTTTAATACTTTTCAAAGCAATCTCCTCCCAAATTTATTATTGTTTATTTATTTTTCCACATTCATCTGTCCCATCAGGATTTTGTTGAATTCGGCGGCGGTATCGTAACCCATTTTCTTCTGACGGTTATTCATCGCCGCAATCTCCAGAATGATTGCCAGATTGCGTCCCGGTTTTACGGGTATGGTGGTCATGGGAACGGTTATACCCATTATGGTCATCTCTTCGGTATCCACACCGAATCTGTCATACATCTTTCCCTGAACCCAGGGTTCAAGGTTTATGACAAGGTCGACCTTTTCGGTTTCTTTTACGGCTCCCATACCGAAGATGCGCCGCACATCCACAATTCCGATACCCCTGAGCTCAACGTAATACTTTATCAGGTCGGGTGCGGTTCCGACAAGGGTTTTTGAGGATACTTTTTTGATTTCAACCGCGTCATCGGCAATAAAACGGTGACCGCGTTTAACAAGTTCAATTGCCGTTTCGCTTTTGCCGATGCCGCTGTCCCCTATAATCAACAGCCCCTCGCCGTACACCTCAACAAGCACGCCGTGCCGCGTTATGCGGGGCGCGAGGCTCAGATTAAGGAAAGCGATGAGCGCCGCCATGAATTCGGAGGTCATCTGAGTGGTTGTCAATACCGGAATGCCGTATTCCTCCGCCGCTTCTTCAAGCTCCGGGTGAATATCAAGACCGGTTGTGTAAATAACGGCGACGGGATTGCGCGACATAAAATCATTTATGCGGGTTTTCCGGGTTATAGGGTCAAAAGAGGTGATATATTCGTGCTCACCCTTGCCTATAATCTGCAGACGTCCCGCCTCAAAGTGCCCGAAAAAACCGGAGAGGGCAAGCCCGGGGCGGTTTACCTCGGCGCGGGAGACGAGCACGCTCTTCTCGGGCGGCATGTACACTATACCGAGCTGCAGTTCGTCAATGATTTTTTCGATGGAGACAGAATATTCGTCCATTTGTTTCTCCTGGTATTTATTTGATATTAATTGTATTGCCGTTTGTTATTCGGAATCATGGTAATCATGGATAGATTTAAGCGAATATATGTTTCGGGATTTGATTTCGGCGTTTTCAGCCGAAAGGGGAGCCAGACCGAGGTCGCACTTGAATCCGCGGGTGATATAGTATTCGCCGTCACCGAAATACGCTTCATAACCCGTACGGTCGGCGATAATGCGGATCCTGAGAGAACCGTCGCGGTCAACAGGCATGTTTTCAAGGGGCTCGGTGTGACCGAATACGGTAAACGACGCCTTTGCCCGGGGTATTAAGACCGCTTCGATATCGCAGGCGCCCTTTCCCGGAGTGTAGGGCAGGCGCAGCGATTCGAATTCGGATATGGGATTGGCGCACAATACTAAGGCCGTGCCCTTGCGTTTGAGACTCATATCGACCGGGACCGACATTTCGCAATTGAAGGGCATACCGGCGTCTCCGGCAACGGTTGCCCTGTTCCAGGACATGCGTATCCGCCTGCTGCCTTCCATACCCGAGAAGGTTTGCGCGGCGTATAATGTGGTCGCATCGTCGTGCATGCTGCCGTGTTCGCGGACGGGGATGAAAAGCCCCCCTTCAAAACCGCCGATGTAATAATGATCGGACGCCCCGGAGAATACCCAGAAAAGGTACTCGCCGTATTCCAGCGGATAAAAGTCGGGGCATTCGCTGTCCCCCGGCAGTTCAAACCGCTGTGATTCGGTCCAGTTGATAAGGTCATCGGACTTGAGCAGCGTGTAGGTGCTGCCTTCGAGATACAGCGCCATAATATAGCATTCGAGTTCATCGCTCCATATCACCTTGGGATCTCTGTTTGAGCCTGCGATATGTCCGACCACCGGATTAGCCGCGTATTTTTTGAAGCTCTCGCCGCCGTCGTCGGAATAGGCCATACACTGGGTAAAGGGTTGGCCGGCAGCCGTGTAATAGAGCAGTATGACATCGTAATCTCCTGTTTTAAACCCGGTGAGGTTGCGTGTATCGATAATCGCGCTGCCCGAGAACATCGTTCCGAAGCTGTCCGGATAAAGCGCAATCTCCCTCTCCTCCCAGTGCAGCAGGTCACGGCTCACCGCGTGACCCCAGTGCATGTTGCCCCACCGGACACCGGCGGGGTTATGCTGAAAAAACAGATGATAGGTCCCTTTATAATAAACAAGCCCGTTCGGGTCGTTCATCCAGCCCAGACGCGGACTGAAGTGCACCGCGGGGCGCAGCGGTTCTTTATAAATATCCCGGGGCAGGTCGTCCGATAACGCGAATTCGCCGGCGCCGAGGTTTATTTCGAGACTTTCCCCCGCAAAACGCCCGAGGGATATATAGCTGTGGTAAGCAGGATTGTCGCTGTCCGCCCTGACCTTCAGGGTATATACCCCATTGCCCCCACGGAACAGTGTGACATCACGTTCGGGCGAGAGATCGTTTACCGGCAGCACCAGATATTTTTTATCGGCAATAAAAATCATAACGGCTCCTTATAAATTCAATGGCGCAGATTGCTTGTAATTCAAACCGATTTGTGATGTTTATTATATCAGCATATCATTGACAAGTCAAGACAAAGAAGGTATAATTAGCTTAATTAAACAATTATGATACGGACGAAGAAAGGAGTTTATTATGCGCCTGTTTGTCGCTTTGATGTTTAACGACGAGATACTTAATAATTTGTGTGAGGTGATTGTAAACCTCAGGACGCAGTCTTTAAAGGGCAATTTTTCATCGCGTTCGCAGCTTCACACCACGCTGGCCTTTATAGGTGAAACCGACGAGCCGGAAAAGGCCATTGACGCCATGAACAGCGTGACCGTCCCGCCCTTTACGATTCAGGTCGGCGGTTACGGGATTTTCAAAAAACGCACGGGAAATATCCACTGGGCCGGCATAAAACTCTCACCGGAGCTTGAGCGGCTGCGTGAACAGCTGATTGCCGCTCTGAAGGAGAACGGCTTTTCCATGGAGATGGACAATGCCGAATACAAGCCCCATCTCACCCTGGGGCGGGAGGTTCAGACCATAACCTCTTTTAATCCGGCGTCCTTTTCCCGTTCGGTACCCAAACAGGAACAGACCGTCGGGGAGATTGTATTGATGAAGAGCGAACATATCGACGGAAAGCTGACATATACCCCCGTTCATACAAAAAAACTTTAATCGTTTAATCGCAGGGAATCAAAAACATTCGAAAACACAAACATAAGAACATATAAAACCGCATTGTCTTTTTTTCCGGGACGGTGCGGCAGTTAATTTATAAGGTTAATGTTGCATTTGAATACGAAACATGTTATAATATCGGCACTGACAAGATACCGGAGGAATATTATATTCGATGAATATAGTCATAGTAGGACATGTGGATCACGGCAAAAGCACGGTGATCGGGCGGTTGCTCGCGGATACCAATTCACTGCCCGAAGGCAGGATGGAAATGATACGTGAGATGTGCCGCCGAAACTCAAAGGTGTTTGAATATGCTTTTTTACTGGACGCCCTGAAGGATGAACGGTCACAGGGCATTACCATAGATGCGGCAAGATGCTTTTTTCATACGCAAAAGCGCAAGTATATTATAATCGACGCGCCGGGTCATATTGAATTTTTAAAGAATATGATAACGGGGGCCTCCCGCGCCGAAGCCGCGCTGCTTGTTATAGATGCGAAAGAGGGGGTGCGTGAAAACTCCCGCCGCCACGGCTATATGCTGTCCATGCTGGGCATCAAACAGGTCGCCGTTTTGGTAAACAAGCTGGACCTTGCAGGCTATGACCGCAGGGTGTTTGCCGGCATAGTTTCGGAATATACCGCTTTCCTTGATAAGATAAATGTAAAACCCACCTGTTTTATACCCGTTTCGGCGACCGAGGGGGTTAATATCGCATCGCATTCGGAAAAAACGCCCTGGTATACAGGCAATACGGTTTTACAGGAACTGGACGCTTTCGTCACCGATGAAGAGACTGAGGGGCTGCCCTTCCGCATGCCGGTGCAGGACGTTTATAAATTTACGCGGGAGGGTGATAACCGCCGTATTATCGCGGGTATGATCGATTCCGGTTCGATTGCGGCGGGGGATGAGGTTGTATTCTACCCTTCGGGCAAGAAGACAACGGTAAAGACAATCGAATCTTTCAACCGGCCGCCGCAGAGTGAGGCGCATGCCGGAAATTCGGTGGGCTTTACCGTAAACGAACAGATATACATCCGCCGCGGGGAACTTGCCGCGAAAGCGAATGAACCTGCCCCGCATGTCGCCACAAGGGTCAAAACCAGCCTGTTCTGGCTTGGGCCCACCCCGATGGAAAAGAACAAAACCTATCTGTTGAAAATCGGCTCGATAAAAACCGAGGTCATGCTGGACAGCATTATCGGCGTCATGGACGCGTCCGACCTCTCAAGCGGTATAAAATCCGAAATAGGCAGGAATGACGTGGCAGAATGTGTGCTGGTCTGCGAAAAACCCATCGCCTTTGACCTGGCGTCCGATTTGCCGGCGACAGGCAGATTCGTCATTGTTGACAACTATGAAATTTCGGGCGGCGGCATTATCACCGAGGCGCTTACAGACCGGCTGACCGAAACCCGTGAACTGGTGCTGCGCCGCAACTACAAATGGGAGCAGAGTTCCATCACCCCTCTGGAGCGCGCCGAACGCATGAATCAAAAAGCCGCGCTGGTGCTTATTACCGGCGGACCGGGTGCGGGCAAAAAGACGGTGGCCAAGGCGCTGGAGAGGCGGCTGTTCAACGAGGGAAAAAATGTATACTACCTGGGCATAGGCAGTCTGCTCTACGGGGTTGCCGCCGATATAAAAACGGCGGGAGAAATTCCCGAGCGGGGCGAACATATAAGAAGACTGGGCGAGGTTGCCAACCTGCTGCTGGATACCGGTGTGATATTAATAGTGACGGCTACCGCTCTTACCGCGGCAGATATGGAGGTCATCGGACTGACCGTCGAACCCTCGGCCATCCATACCGTATGGCTGGGTGAGGATATAACAACCGATGTCAAGGTGGACCTTCATCTGCCGTGGCACGAGGACGAGGAATACGCCGTCCGCCGTGTCAAGGAAAAGCTTCAGGATACGGGCTTTATTTTCAAAGCCTGATGCCATGGCATATATATCATATATATTAGGTATAAAATTATGAAACATGAATATAAAACCGCTCATGTCTGTTCGACAAAGATAACGTTTGAACTCGACGGTGATATTGTGCGTGATGTCGTCTTCGCCGGGGGATGCAGCGGCAACCTGAAAGCAATCTCAATACTTACCGAGGGTATGACGGTGGGGGAACTGACAGATAAGCTGGCGGGTAATACCTGCGGAGGAAAAAAGACTTCCTGCGCCGATCAGCTGGCGTGGGCTGTAAAACAGGCATATCTCAAAAAAAATGACAAAGAGATGCGGAATAATATTATAGTTTAAAAAGAGGTATACACTTGAAAAAAACATTGATTTTACTGCTTATCTGCGCGATGATCTTACCGGGCTGCGCTCAGTCACCCGGGGGAACATCCGACACGGCCCTCACCGCGGTAACCGAATCGGAGCTGGAAACAACGGTATTGTCCGACAATCTGCCCGAAGCGGATTATGAAGGTTATTCCTTCCGCATGCTCATACGCAACGACAAGGGCTGGATTGAGGATATGTACGCCGAGGAACTCAACGGCGATATTATGAACGATGCTATATTTCTGCGCAACGCGGCGGTGGGCGAACGTTTCGGCGTATCATTTGAGGTGATTCCCTCATCCAACGCCAATTACGATAACGACGGCGTCAAATCCATACTCGCCAACGAGGACGCCTATGACATTATCATCCCCCACGCGCGCGCTTCCTTCGACTACGCGCTGCAGGAACTGCTGCTTGACTGGAATACCGACCTGCCCTTTGTAGACCTTGATAAACCCTGGTGGGATCAGGATATCCGGGAAAGCCTTCGCATCAACTATAAGCTGCTCATGATGATTGGCGATATCAGCTATAAAAACCTGGGCGCCACCAACGCCATGCTCTTCAACAAGAATCTTTTTGATGACCTCGGACTGGATTACCCGTATCAGCTGGTGCATGATGACGCCTGGACCTTTGATAAATTAGTTGAATATGCCGAAATGGGGACCATTGATATAAACGGCGACGGAAAAATCGCCTTTGCGGACGACCAGATTGGGTATGTGACCGATGAGTGGATCGGACCGATTCAGGTATTGTATTCGGGCAATCAGCGTATTGTACAAAAAGACGACAATGACCTGCCCTATCTGAGTTTGAATACAAACCTTACCATTGAGATATTCAACGCATTCTTTGCTTTGATTGACGGCGACGCGGGTCACTGCGCGCCCTGGGAGGGACTGGACACCAGCATAGCCTCCGCCGACGGCATCTACGGCAGGTTCACAAACAATCAGGCGCTCTTCCTCGATACGAATATCCGCGGAACGATCTTCCTGAGGAATATGGACGCCAACTTCGGTATTGTGCCGTGGCCAAAGTTTGATGAGACAATCGACAAGTATTATTCCAATGTGGACGCGGGGTGCAATCTTATTATCGTGCCCATCACGGCGGGTGATCCCGAACGCACCTCAATCATTATAGAAGGGCTGAGTGCCGAGGGATATAAAAACGTAACCCCCGCTTATTTTGAGGTCGCGCTGGCTACAAAATACGCCCGCGATGAGGAATCGGCCGATATGCTGGACATAGTCAAGGCGGGCAGGATATACGACCTGGGTTATTATAATAACGCGCTGTCGGTATTCAACAGCATAGGTCAATATATGTTCACCACAAAAAACCGCGATTTCGCGTCGTTATACGCCAAGAACGAAAAAAATGCCAATAAAAACCTTGATAAGACCATTGAGGCGTACGGCGGCTGAGTTAAAACAAAAAAATCACGGTCCTCCGGGTCGTGATTTTTTAGCCTGAATATATAATAAATATCAAAGAGGAAGGTTTTATATGACCGGAAAAATTGTTCTGAACCGGCGCATTATACCCGACGCACACTTTTATGAGATGATAATCTACGCGCCGGCAGCGGCCAAACGCGCAATGGCGGGTCAGTTTATAATGATAAAGTGCGGCGGCGACACAGCCCTGCGCCGTCCGATCTCTATCTGCGTTGCCGACGGACCGACCCTGCGCATATGTTATGAGGTGCGCGGAAAGGGTACCGCTTATATGACGGATATGCCCGAAGGGGGCACGCTGGATTTCATAGGCCCCATCGGCAACGGCTTTCACTATAAACCCAACCGCCGCGCCCTGCTGGTCGGCGGCGGTATCGGCATCTATCCCCTGATATCCATTGGCGTAAAATATAAAAAAGCGGTTTCGGCGCTGCTCGGTTTCAGGTCGGCATCGCTGATTCATTATATTGATGTATTTAAATCTTACGGTATACCCGCGGACGTAATCACCGACGACGGCAGCTCCGGCAGAAGGGGATTTGTCACCGAATTGCTGCGGGAATCGCTGCAAAAGGGGGAAGGGGACATGGTATATACCTGCGGTCCCGTCCAAATGATGGCGGCGGTCGCGGCAATCTGCGAGCAGTTCGGCGTTGAATGCGAGGTTTCAATGGAGGAACGCATGGGCTGCGGTGTGGGCGCGTGTACCGCGTGTGTCTGCCGCACCCTGTTTACCGAAGAAGGGGTTCAAAGGGAAACATATAAAAGGGTCTGCATAGACGGACCGGTGTTTGACGCGAGGGAGATAAAATGGAAATAAGACCTGATAATACGACAGATATGACGGTGGAAATCGCGGGCGTGCGTCTGCGCAATCCGGTTATAACCGCATCGGGCACCTGCGGCTACGGAAAGGAATATACCCCCTATTATATGCCGGATAAAATCGGCGCGGTAACCGTCAAGGCCCTCACCCTTGAGCCCCGCGAAGGCAACCCCACCCCCCGCATTGCCGAGACGCCGTCGGGGGTGCTAAACGCCATCGGGCTGCAGAATCCCGGGGTGCGTTATTTTATAAAAAATGAACTGCCCGGATTGAAAAAACTCAACGCCGTCGTCATAGCCAATATAGCCGGGGCAACCGTTGAGGAATACTGCGCGGTAGCCGAAATATTGTCGGAAACGGCGGTCGATATGTTTGAAATCAACATTTCATGTCCCAATGTAAAAGAAGGGGGGGTTGCCTTCGGCACCGACCCGCGCATGGTGGAGCGGATTACCGCCCAGGTAAAACGTTTTTCCTCAAAACCGGTGATAATAAAACTGTCCCCCAATGTCACCGATATAACGGTCACCGCGAAGGCTGCCGAGGCCGGCGGAGCCGACGCCCTCAGCCTTATCAACACCCTCATCGGTATGCGGTTTGACCTGAATAAATACCGGCCGCTGCTCGCCAACGGTACCGGGGGTCTGTCCGGTCCGGCGATATTCCCGGTCGCGCTGCGCATGGTATGGCAGACGAGGGCCGCGGTCTCCCTGCCCATAATAGGCATGGGCGGTATTGCCACGGCCGACGACGCCGCCGAGATGATGATTGCCGGGGCTGATGCCGTAGCGGTCGGCACCGCGGCCTTTATGAATCCCCGGGCGCCGGTTGAAATTGCCGCCGGTCTTGAGGCATTCTGCGAAAAAAAGGGGCATAAATGCGTCCGCGAACTCAGCGGCGCGGCTTTCGGTTTAATTTAAACGGCAAAATTTACTGAAACCTGAAACTTTTCGGCGGCATGGGGTGTCTAACAGACAAATCCACAGAAAGGCAGAGTTTATTTTTATGAAGACAATTATAAAACGATTATACAGACCGGTTATTGCGGCGCTGTGTGCCGCCCTTCTTCTGCCGGTGTTTGCGGGATGTTCGCTGACCGTTAAGCCCCGCGAATCAGCCGCGGATACGCCGGTATCCGAAGTACCCGGGAGCGATTTTACCTTTACGGGGAAAAAGCGCGTCGCCCAATATTACGACCCGGGTCTGCCCGACGCGCTCAAAACGGTGGAGATTACCGCAGACCGGGTATCCGGAGCTTTTACCGTCCGGACCGCCGCGTCAATCGGCGCCGATGAATTGAAGGGATATCTGAACGTCTCGCCGGTTTTCGCCTTTGACATATCCCGCGGAGACGACACGACCTATACCCTCACCCCCTCCGAACCGCTGGACGAGGATGCGGTATACCGCTTCACCGTGGGGGACGCGAGCCGTCCGCAGCACAGCTTTGTGTTTCAGACCGACAGCGCGCTGGTCATAAAAAGCGTATTGCCCGCCGACCGCGCCCTTATGGTACCGGTTAACAGCGGCATAGAGGTGCATTTTTCCGAACCGCTGCGCCGGGATATTGACATAAAAGAGTATTTTTACATCACCCCGGAGACCGGGGGCGAATACATGACCTATCCCGACGGGAGGACGGTTGTATTTGTCCCCAAAGAACCTCTCGCCGTCAATACCATATATACCATACATGTCAGCGCCGGTCTTCCGTCGTCCTCCGGCAAAACCCTTGCCGAAGATTTTACCGCCGTTTTCAGAACCTCATCGGAAACGGCGGATGAAAACGGCGACCTGATGATTTCCCTTGAAACATACGAGCCGCAGTTTACCACCGACGAAACACCGGTAATCAGATATTACTACTACAGTTATGGTTACAGGGGAGAAAATACCCCGCCGCTGTCGGATACAAAGGTTGACATATGGCGCTACCGTTCGGCAGACGATATTATGGCGGCGATGAAAGGCTATGAGAGCGTCAGGACCGATTATCTATACACCGGCGGCTACATATTCCCGTCCGACGGGCTGGAGGAGGTCGGGAGCTATGAGATAAAAAACGAAACGTCCGCGGACAGACAGAATCAGGGATATCTCATCCTCCCGGACGTGGGCGAGGGCGCGTATCTGCTCAATATCACATTCCATGCAGAAGGCGGGGAAAGCGAATACTTCCGCCAGGCGATAATGCAGGTATCCGACCTCATCGTCTATACCGAATCGTCGGATGAGCAATTGCTGGTATGGGTGAACGACGCCTCCGCCGATGCCGCTGTCCCGGGCGCCTCCGTTACGGCTGAGTTTTTCGGCGCCGATAATTACTGGAATATAATCCCGTGGGGCGAGAAACCGGATTATATTTCCCAAATCGGGGAAAGCGACGGGGACGGCATTGTCATGCTTGACAGCGGCGGCAGGTCCGGCACCTTTATGATCGTTGAAAAGGACGGTCACAGCCTCTTTCTGTGCGTCTCCTCATTTACTTACTACAATAGCGGCGGCTGGTTTTCCCATGTGTTTACCGACCGCGAAACCTATTTTTCAAACGATATGGTGAACTACTGGGGTATTGTCGCCCCGTCATACGGCGGCGTATTGCCCGGCAGCCTGTATCTTAAACTGGGCAATTCACCGACCGCCCAAAAGATTGCCGTTCTGCCCGACGGCAGCTTTTCCGGCAGTTATGCCGTCGAGGACAGTGCCGCGTGGGGCATCCATATGAATTTTACCGACGGTGACGGAAACACGGTGACCTCAAAGTATGTCAGCATAACACAGCAGTCAAAACCGCTCTACCGCGCGACGCTGACCTTTGATAAACTGTTCTATTCTTTCGGAGATACCGTAAAGCTCACTTTGGACACATCCTTTTATGACGGCACCCCCGCCCCCGGTCTGGAGTTTACCCTGTACGGCAACTACTTCCTGCAGGACGGAACCACCGTTAAAACGGGTCCGGACGGCAGCGCCGTGTATGAATATAAAACCGCGCCGTATAAATTCAATACCACCTATCCGCTTCAGCTGTCGGCCCGGGCGTCGCTCATCGGCAATGAAGACGGTGAACTGTATGTCTCGGCCTATGTGCCGTATCTTCAGAGCGCGGCGTGGCTGCGGGAGAAGCGGATAACGCCGGATGAGGGGGACGGTTATACCGAACTGTATCTCAATTATTTTGACACCTCGGCGCTCCGGGCGTCAGAAGATCTGGAATATCCGCTGTATCCCGAAAACACCGTCGGGAAGGCCGCCCCCGGCAGCGTTAAGGTGCGGCTCATCGAATACGCATATATCAGGGAGTATGTCAGGACCGATTACGACCCGGTGACCAAAACCTCGCACAAGGTCTACAACAACCGGACCGAGGAGCGGGATATTAAAAAGTTTACCGCGTCCTTTGAAGACGGGGTCATCCGGCTGGATCATGTTAAGCGCACGGAGGATTTCAGCGGATATCATATGTATGAGGTGACATACTACGACGAAAACAACCGTCAAAACTGTGTGCTCCACGTATATGCCGACGCCGGAGAGGAGTATTACTACCGGTACGATGATTACTACGAACTGAAAAGTGACGCCGATGCATACGCCGTCGGTGATACGGTGAACACCATACTGCACTTTGGCGGAAAACCCGTTGAGAGCGGGCGCGTTTTGTTTACCGTCTATTCGGACGGTTTGGATCTGCGGGAAGCATCCGGCGAGGGCGCATTTTCCTTTATTTTCGAGGATAAGGACGCCGCGGGTCTTGCGGTTCTCGCCTCCCATTTTGACGGCAGGCGCACCCACGCGGCGGGTTATCTGCCGGTCAGATACAATTACGCCGAAAACAATACGCTGACAACGGTAATCACCCCCGATAAGACCGAATACAGACCGGGAGAGAGGGCAAAGGTGACCGTCCATGTCACCGACGCCGACGACAATCCGGTCACCGGCGGGCAGATTACCCTGAGCATGGTGGACGAAGCCTGTTTCGCCCTGGGTGAACAGACCCGTGACCCGCTGCGCACTTATTACGAGGGCGGCGGAGTCGTTATACCCTATATTGCCCGAGACGATCGCTTCTTCTGTTTGGACCGCGCCGGGGGGTTCCTGGAATATAACTCAAAGGACGGCGGGATGGCTGAAGAGGCGATGGCGGCGCCGCAGACGGCGAGGGACGATTCCGCGGCCGTTATGGGCGGTATGGGCGGAGCCGCCGTTGACGAGATAACGGTACGTGAGGTCTTCCTGGACAATCCGCTCTTTGAAACATACGCGGTAAGCGAAAACGGCAAAGCCGAAATCGAGCTGACCGTTCCCGATAACGTCACCGAATGGCGCTTTACCGCCGTCGCCGCCTATCATCCCGACCGGTCCAAAATCAGCGGCATGTATATGGGTACGTCCAAAACCGGCGTTATCTGCACGCTGCCCTTCTTTGTCGATGTTACCCTCGGGGATACCTATATAGAGGGCGACGATATAGCCGGTCACGCGCGGGTCTACGGTTCGGAGCTGGAGAACGGGGCGGAGGTCTCCTATATCGTCCGCCTGACCGATGACAGCGACGCACAGACGGCCGTGCTGACCCTGACCGCCAAAGCCGGTGAGTTTGCCCGCTTCAACTTCGGCGAATATACCGGCGGCAGCTATAACATAACGGTGGAGGCGACAAGCGGTCTGCTGTCCGACGGTGTAAAACTGCCTTTTGAGATTATATCAGGCGGTATTATGGTGGATATACGCCGCGAGATAGCCACGTCCGATATCGGGAATCTCAATGCGCTGATGTATCCGGTCTTCCTGACCTTTACCGACGCTGCGTATGACAGCTTTTTCTCACTCTGCCGTTCGCTCATGAGGGGCTCGTCCCGTTCGGACGCCATGGCAGCCTATTATGCCGCCGCCCTTGTTTCCGAAACGATGACGGGTTCGCGCAGCTATATCGACAGCCAACTCAACGGGATAAAGGCAATCCTGTCCGGCTATTCCGGCTTCATACCCCTGCTTGCTTATTCGGAAGGGGATGTCGCGCTGACCGCAAAGATCTGCGCCATTGTACCCGAGGCACTCGCGTCCTCCAAAAAAGCCGAACTGGCAGGGCTGTTTGAGGATTACATAGAGAAGCGCCTATATGCCGATGACGCCGAAATGTGCGCCGCGTATCTCGGGCTGGCGGCGCTGGGGCGTCCGGTACTGGGCGACCTGTATTACGCCGCCGAAAACAGCGGCACCTTCGGCATTGAAGCCAGGCTGTATCTTGCCGCGGCGCTGGCCTATATCGGCGACTGGGATGCTGCCGCCGAATATTATCAGTATATAAAAGATGCGGATATCGATTCCGGCGGAGATACGATGTATGTCAGAGCCGCCAATACCGAGGAGAGTATCCGGCTGACCGCCCTCGCGCTGCTGACCGCCTCGGTCGTGGATACCGACGGCGCCCAACTCATGGCCGGCTATCTCTCGACCCACACCTCAACGGTGAATATCTATGACCTGGAGCTGGCTTCATATGTCCGCCGTTTTGTCCCCGCCGAAGCAGAAGAAGCGTCTTTTGCCTACAGCGTCGGCGATACCGCCGAAGAGATTACCCTCAAACCCGGTGAATATCACAGTCTTGCCCTTGACCGCCGTGACTTTGCCGCCTTTGATCTGATATCGGCCGACGATTCGGTTATAGTCTACGCTTCATACCGCGGTTCGGCGGAGGAAGCCTGTGACAGCGGAGAGCTGTCGGATGAAATACAGATTGAAAAGAGTATCGAACCCTTCGACACCGCGCGGGGTTTATATAAAGTAACCCTTACATACAGCGCCGTGACCGACCGTAACTACGCCTTTTATACCATATCCGACCGCGTCCCCTCAGGCGCCCGCTATTTCGCTCCGTCGGGCGGGGAGTCAATCGATCTAAGAGACTTCCATACCTTCGCTTTTATATCCAACAGCGGCAGCCAGGCGATGGACGGCTACATGGGCCTGTTCAACTACACCGAAAAGGCGATAACAGGGCTCAGCCGCCGCACCGTCCGGGGCTCGGTCAGTTACCTCATCCGCGCCGCTTCCGAAGGCAGTTTCGTCGTGGAGGGCGCCGTCCTGCGCGACACCTCAACCGGCGCCTACGCCGTGAGCGACAGAGCAACCGTTGTCATCGACAACAGCGGCTGGAAGATAGAGTGATACAACCCGAAAAAACACTGCATAAAAACACCGCCCTGCTCATATGGGGCGGTGTTTTGCGCGCTGTGAACCCGGCGGAGATGAGCCGTTAGGCTGAACCGTTTGTAGCTTTTTCGGCCTTTGTAGCTTAAGTAACTCAAATTATACAGGTGTATATATAGACACATATATATAAATATATTTTTATATCAAAACCGTTACGTTATATATATATATATATAATATTTATGTTACAAAGTTACATTTATATATAATCATACAGATTTATATTTAAATCAACTGCTTTTCGGGTGTAGCAAAACGTGTAGCTTTTAATTATTTTTAAGTTACAAAAGCTACAGATTATGCCCGTCACAACGGTTTGTCCCGGGCTTGACGGCTTTTTATTGCCGGAAAAGGCAAAATTGTCACCACAGATGCTGCTTCAAAGAAAAGATATCTGCCTGTCGACGGTATCCTGAGGGATATGAAAGCGTTCATTTAACTGTTCTTCTTTGGAGACATTCATCGGCATTTTAATACCTGCCTTTCTGAATATCCTCGTGCCCGGCGGCAGGTTCTTTGTCTTAAAATATACCGTATCGCCGTTAAGTGTAACCTTGGCCAGCTGCATGGAGTTGAGCGCTTCACGAATCTTTTCGGGTGACGCCGTTTCAGCGTCCCCCGCAGGTTCCGCCAATATGTTCTCGAGTTTTCTTTCCATCATAAACGCAAGAAAACACATTAAAAAGTGACCTCGTATTCTCTTTGGCGTCCAATGTAAAACAGGGCTGACCTTCATGGTGCTTTTCGTGATGCGAAAGCGTTCCTCTATTTTCCATAGCATATGATAAGCGTCCATGACCTCACCCGCAGGCATTTCCGTCTCGCCGGTCCGGATACCGTAATATCCGTCAAGCAAAGAGTCGTCGGCAATCTTTTCGTGGTCCGGCACCCATTTCGGCTGATTACCGTCCCGTTTTGTCTGGGCGTCAGTCGAAGTCGGTGTTTTAAGCAGATTTGCGGCTTTTTCTGTCAGCCGCTGCCGGTCTTTTGCATCCTTGCCGGCTCTTTTGGAAGACCGAGCGACAATAAGCGATTCGTCAAGCTGATAAAGGTTGTTTACGCCGTCTTTGCATATGTTGGTATACGGTATGGTTTTGTATGTAAAATCATCGTTTACCGTTACATAACCGGATGGATCCAGCACTTTATTCCGTATCTCTTTGCTCATGCTTCTGAGCCGGCATGCCGCGATATACCCATATCCTGCGCTCTTTATCAAATTTAAGTTACACTCGCCGTTCAGACCGCGGTCCGTTACGATAATCACTTTGCGTATATTAAACCTTTTCTTGAGATTTTCAAGGGAGTCAGCCATCGTATTGCCGTCGGTTGTATTGCCGGGCAACAATTCATATCCGATCGGAATGCCTTCGGTATCGAGCAGCAAACCCATTACCACCTGTATTTCGCCGGGTTTACAATCATTACCGTATCCGAAGTTTCTTGATTCATCAGCCTTTGCACCCCGAAACGATAATGTGGTTACCTCATAAAACACAATGTCCACTATCTGTCCCAGTTTCAGATGGTTTATTTCGAACAGTTCCCGCTCTATCTTTTCTTTGTTGTCGGCCAGTTTATCCAGCGCCCGGAAAAAATGATGCAAAGGTATTCCGGGCAATCCGTAATATGCGGACAGTTTGCTCCCGGGACTCAGCAGATGCTGTACAGCCATGAGCAGGATGGTTTGCTCAAGATCCGGTTTCAGGCGTCCGCCTATGGTTTCCAGGCATTCCCGTATGCCGAGTATCTCCCAAAGTTTTTTATATACCAGGTATCCGTAATTATACAATTCGGCTTCACTGCAGTCGGAGGATGTCAAAACTTTATCCCGGTCTTCCGACAGAGGAATATCGACCATATGGAATATTTTCTTTACACAGTTTATAAAACCTTCATCAGCCCGGAGCACATCAAGCCGGCCGAAATTATGCAGGACTTTATGGCGTGTTATTCCTTTTTCATCGCGAAATGATTCAACGACACTGATATAGGTGTACCCTTTTGCTTTGGTGGTTTTGACAAACACGGGTATCAACTCCTGACAAATTCTGATACCTATATTTTACCACCGTTAAATATATTGTCAATACTTATTCATCGTATTTTAAAAATAAGTTTTACCATAATAGATCCGGTTTGCCGCAAAACCCATCCGAGGTAACAGCGGCGCCGCCTCCACGGCAGTCAATTAAAACAAGCATTGAAAAGACCATCGATTCCATGTTCGGCTGAACTTTTTGCAGCTTTTTCGGCCTTGCGGCTTGAAAAACTCAAATTGTATAAAATGCTGCAGTTTCCCATGCGTCGGGGCGCTTGTGCGATTTGACCTTGGACCTGCACCAACTTATATGTCTCCGCGTCGATGATGGTATTGTGCATATTCTCAACGATAATCCAATCCTCCGGCGCTTTGTCGCCGATGCATCCGGTTTTGAACCGGTATTCGGATTTCTGCGAGGCAATAAACCCAATGCAGAACGGGGGAATGACATTTATAGGTTCGTTTATCTTGAGGATGTTATGCCTATGCTTGGTATTTTATATCGTTGCATTGTGGATTGTGAGGAAGAAAGGTGCATTTATAAAGGTATCGCTAACAGCAATCATGTCAAAGGGTCTTTGTTGTCTAGTTGCTCTCCCGATTGTTTTGTTTATGATCTTGAATGAAAGAATTTATTGCAGAGGTC
>JAQVWU010000118.1 GCA_028709565.1 Eubacteriales bacterium | reverse complement strand
CACCGAAAGTCCGATATAACCAGTAGGCTGTGCCGGAGAGGCAACCGTTATAAGTGCCGGAAATATAAAACACGGGTCATTATCCGAAGTTTGCGTATTTCGCCGAGACACCGCTTGTCTTTTTGTATTACGCGGTGTAAGTATGAGGTGGTACCGTTCTTATAAATAATAAGAGCCCTCAGTGATAAATTTCACTGAGGGCCTTTTTATGTTTTTTATTGCTTATTCAGCAAACCCCTCAAATTAATAATCATATAATCATCAGGAAAGGCAATAATTATGTTCTGGAAAATTTCATTTCTCGTTTTGTTCGCTGCGATAACGGTGTTTATCGGGTTGTATTACAGAAAGGATGCAAAGTCCACCGAGGATTTTGTGCTGGGAGGCCGCAATGTCGGACCCTGGCTGTCTGCCTTCGCTTACGGCACGACATATTTTTCGGCAACCATATTCATCGGGTTTTCGGGTCAGTTCGGATGGAATTTCGGCTTGTCCGCTTTCTGGATCGGTATAGGAAACGCGCTCATAGGCAGTATGATGGCGTGGATGATACTGGGCAGACGCACACGTATTATGACCAAACATCTCTCGGCGGCTACAATGCCCGAGTTTTTCGCGCAGAGATATAACAGCCGCGTGCTCAAGGTTGTCTCATCGATGATTATGTTTGTGTTCCTCGTACCTTATACCGCTTCGGTCTATAAAGGATTGTCGGGATTGTTCGCCGCCTCCTTTGGCATAGATTTTGTCTGGTGTGTGCTCGGCATGGCGGTGCTTACAGCTATCTTTGTAATCGCGGGGGGTTATGTAGGCTCCTCGGTCAACAACTTCATCCAGGGTATTATCATGCTCGGCGGTATATGCATGCTCGTTGCCGCCGTGTTAAACGGTCAGGGAGGATTCACCGAGGCGATAAACCGTCTTTCACAAATTGAGGCAGAGAACGCTCCCGGTCTGTCGGGCGCATATACGTCCATGTTCGGACCCGACCCGATAAGCCTGCTGTCGGTAATTATTTTAACAAGCATCGGCACATGGGGTCTGCCGCAGATGGTACATAAATTCTACGCCATCAAAGACGAAAAAGCCATCAAAAAAGGCACCTTTATATCTACCCTGTTTGCTTTGGTAGTCGCCGGCGGTTCCTACTTTATGGGCGCTTTCGGCCGTCTGTATTATTCGTCGGAAAATGTGGTCTACGATGATATCGTCCCTTCAATGATAGTTCAGGTTTTGCCCGACGCGGGAATAGGCATTATTCTGATTGTCGTGCTTTCCGCGTCAATATCCACACTGGCGTCTTTGGTGCTGTCATCGTCTTCGACATTTGTCATGGATTTTCTCAGCGCCTTTACCGATATTAAAAACAAAACGCAGCTTATGCTCATACGCATCATGTGCGCCGTCTTTATCCTAGTATCCGTTGTCATCGCAATGAATCCCGGCAGTGTTATCACCGCGCTCATGAGCCTTTCCTGGGGAGCGCTGGCAGGAGCATTTTTGGGACCATTTGTATACGGACTGTTCTGGAAGGGTACAACGGTCGCGTCTGTCTGGTGTTCGATGATCTTCGGCGTGGGTTTTATGATACTGAATTTGTTCATGAAGTTTACATCCTCAACCATCGCGGCGGCTATAGCCATACTGGGTTCTCTGATTATCGTCCCTCTGGTCAGTCTGATAACACCCAAACTCAATAAAGAGCATGTTGAAAAGGCATTCGCTTGTTACAGCGAAACGGTAACGGTGCACCGCGTCACAACGCTGCAGGAAGATGCAGCCGAAACACGCTCTTAAACAATAAAATATAATATCTATTTAACAGAAAGCGGTACTAAAAGATGAAAAACAATATCAGCATACGCAAAATATCAAAAAACGATATCCCGGAGGTTTCCGCACTGCTTGCGGCGCTTCACAGAACACACCGTGAGTTCAGGCCCGATATATATATCGAAACGGATAAACCTTTCGCCGAAGCCGACCTTATTCGGGAGATTGATAATCCCGACAGAATTATACTCATCGCCGAATGCGAAAGCGGCGTCGCGGGTTTTTGTATGGTCATCAACAAAACTCCCCAGAATCCTCTGTGCTTCAACCGCAAAATTGCCTTTATTGAAGCAATATTCGTACGCGAGGATATGCGCAGACTGGGCATCGGCGGCAAATTGTATGCCGCTGCTCTGGAGAAAGCAAAAAACGAAGGCTCCGACAGTATCGAGCTGATGGTCAGTTATTTAAATAAAACAGCCCTCCGCTTTTACGAGCGGATGGGCATGCAGATCAAAAGCAGTGTCATGGAAACCAGGCTATAAATAAATTATTTTAATTCGGGCGGTTCGGAAAAACATTTTTCGGCCGCCTCCAATATTTTGCTGATAATCGAAATACCGACCGATGAGATGATTACAAGCTCGGTTACATCAGGGAGATCGCAGGCCTCCGATTCAACCAGATCACCCGCCGCCGAGATATACAATCCCCCGTCACCGGTCCGGCAGAATCCCTTAACGCGGTACGCCAGCGGGCCAATCTCACCGACAAAGGCAAGCAGTTTGTCCCTGTCCGGGCTCTCGCCGCTGCGCAGCGTCACCGCCCGCAGTCTGCCGGTACGCTTATTTGAACTCTCGGCGGGTAAGAGTGACACCGAGCGGCATCGGGCAAGGGAGTATATGGGCACGTCGCATCTTACCGCGCGGTAGATTACGGCCGAAGGATTTATCGCATGGACTTTTTCCTCAACATCGTCCGCTTCTTCGGGTGTTATAAGATCCGTTTTGTTTATGATAACCGCGCCGCTGTAGGCTATCTGCGAGGAGAGGGCGGGCAGCACCATAACATGCCGTGTAAAACGCACCGCGTCCGCGACACATACAGCGCCCAGATAGTTATACGGGCGGCTGCCCGCCTGCTTTGCCGCTTCCAATATGGTAACCATGTTCGCAGGGTCCGAGAGTCCCGACGCCTCGACAAACAGATAATCAATATCAGCCCGCGACATATCGACCAGCGCCTTTATAAAATCATCTTTTAAGCAGGCGCAAAAAACCGAGCCGTTTTTCAATAAGGTCATATCGGTGCCATGACCTTCAAGCAGCGCGTCGTCAACGGCAGCCGAACCGTATTCGTTTACTATCACGCCGGCTTTATAGGGGGCATATTCGGTTAGTATACGGTTCAGCAGGGTGGTTTTCCCCGCTCCGAGAAAACCGGTGATCAACAACAGTTTTGTCATGTTTTTATTCCGTCTTGTTTAATTCTTTTTGTATTCTGTCGAAGAGCTGCTGCCGGTTGGGTATAATCGAAATCCAGACGATTTCACCGTTCACACACATGGTGGGCAGGTTTTTAATGCCCATTTTCGCGGTTCGCGCTATGTTTTCCTTTATTGTATATTTATATTCAATAACATCAATATCGTCACCGAAATGTCTTTTGGCGTCCAGCGCCGCTTCCATCATATATGTGCAAGCGGCGCATGTTTCCGAATCGATGGTAAAGACCTCAATCAGCGGGCGCTCCAGCGCCGTATAATCGGGCAGGTCGACCGGTATATTGAGGACGGCCGGCGTATAATTCGCGATCATTTTACGCGCTTCGTCCGGGTTGCGCGCGGCGCTGGCGGCGGCGACCGCGTTTTCAACGGGGGTATGATAAGGCATGTCGCAGCCGGGGCTGACAATAAAATTACCCGGTGTTAACTCATCAAGCATGTCGATGATATATTTCATATTGTCCTGCTGTGTGCCGTGAAGCATGGTGGTGGTCAGCGGTATATTGCCGCCCATGGCGATGTTATAGCGGTCGGATATTTCTTTTGCCGGTTTTATCGCCACGTTTTCGTCTACCGATATGCCGTCAGGTCCTGTTTTACACATGTTTTCAATCTGACGGGTGGCATTGCCGCAAACAAAAAACGACGACAGCGCGCCTTTTGAGCGTATGTAATCAAACAGCGCCTTAAAGGGCTCGGTCAAAAATTCCTCAAAATGTCCTGGAGATATCTGACTGACCAACGGGTCCACCACCGCGATTACATCCATACCGGCGTCGATATAAAAATCAATCATGCGTATCGCCGCGTCGGCGCAGAAATCGAGCAGTTCGGTTACATACTCTTCCTCCTCAACCATATCCATAAAGATATCGCTGCCGCGCAGATGGGACGCAAGGGTAAAAGGACCGCAAATCAAACCGTACAATGCCGTTTTTTCGCCTATCTCGGTTTTCAGGCGGCGCATTGCGTTGAGAATAACCGGTATACGCCCGCTTTCTTCGGTGGGGAGCTTGCAGGAACAGGGTATTTCAGGTTCCTTGCCTTCGAGGGGATGGTCGGCCACCGAAGGCGGACAGTCGTCGGACCACATCAATTTGCAGCCCAGTATCTCGGCTTCCACCTGCAGGTCGAATATTACAGGCAGTCCGTCCGGGCTGTACAGCCGGAATGTTTCCATAACCGAGTCATACAGTTTATCCGCATCGGTCAAAACCTCGGTTGCCGTGTAACCGAGCAGCATGCCCGCGTGCACACCGGAAAAGGGAACCCAGGGCGCCCTTTCGGTTTTCTTGTGTTTCATGGTATCTATGAGCAATTGTCTTCCCATTATAATCTCCTTAATCAGGCTGAATGCTATAATACTTTTAGTATATTATACACTGTCAATCGATCATTTTCTATAAATTAATCCTTGTTTTTTGTATAATCTTATAATAAAAGAGCAGCGTCTCTCTTGTCGATACGCCGCTCCATACTTATGCCCGTTATTATTCCAGCAGGTCCATTTTCTCCGCCAGGTCATCCAGCGCCTTTTGAGCCTGTGTTTCGTTTTTCGCATACAGCGAAGCCAGGTCGGTGCTCTTTTGCTGGCCTATCATCTGCGGAATCATATAAAACAAGGGCATGAAGCCGGGAGCAAACCCGCAGTAGTTCATCCCGTAATCGTAAACGATATTGGAATATATGATGTCAAACATCTCCACCGTTTCCTCATCACGCGCGAATTTTCCGGTCAGCAGTATATCGTAATACGCCGGCATCGTGGTAGTCTGGCTCTCATATGCAAGCAGTTCGCAGACCATACCCGTCATATCAGGATTCTGAACGGTGGCGGGGATGCACATCAATCCGCTCCAGTCGTTTGAGAGATACTTTTCCTGCTCCTCACTGTATTTGGGATAGGGCAGCACGCCAAAATCCACATCGCTTTGACGATAATCCTTTGATTTGTTTATCGGTATGATATTAAACAGCGCCCGTCCGGTTCCGATCATAATGGTTTTTTCCACAGGCGAATCGTAGGGCCACAGGAAGGTCGTATTGTCGGAATGAAAAAGACTGTATAGTTTTTCGGTTATATCCAGCATTTTTTCATTGTACATGTCGAGTATATAGGCGCCCGTCTCGTCCCGCTTAACCATGAACTGATCGCAGCCATACATGAAACTGTTGAGCATCCAGTCGGCTTCACAACCGAGACCGTACAGGTCGTTGACGGTATATTTGCCGTCCCCGTCCAGGTCCTGGGACACCGTGCGGGACATTTCCGCCATGGTGTCAATGGTCCATTTACCGTTGCGCACCGATTCATAGGGGTCGGGCAGCGTATATTCGTTTATCATCTCTTTATTGAATAATATGGCGTTGGGGTCGGCAATCATAAACGATGAAACGGCGTAATAAGCCCTGCCGTTTACCGAGAGACTGTCATTCATCGTATCGTTCCAGTATTTTTGACTCATGTCGATATACGACAGCGTGTTCCAGTCATAGAGATAGCCCGAGGTCATCATGTTGCCCAGGTCCTGGATACAGTGGGTGAGCGCCAAACGGTAATCGTCGCTGCCCGCCATTACCGAAGCCTTCATCGAGGGCATAATTTCCACTATACCACCCGGGCTGTACTGCTCGATGCTCACACCCAAAAATTCCTCGACGGTGATGGCGCGTTTGTATATGGCATCGTTCATCTGGTCACCGTTTTGCTCATCGGCAAAAAAGTAGTCGGTATACAGTCCCCAATCAGGATACAGAATCATAAAGGTCTCGCCGCCGAAGTCGTTTTTAGGTATATCGGGACGCGGTTCTTCGGTCTCGGCCACCGTCGTATCGATGAAACCGGTATCGCCGGTATCCCGACCCGACTCCGCGCAGGCAGCCGCCGCCGTCAATATCAGCGCTGCTAAAAACAGACAGAGTAAACGTTTTACCATAGAGTGTCTCCTTTTAATCTGATAATCGGAAATATCCGTTATTATAAAAGCTCCGGTTATATAATAGAATATCATAATAATATCATATGGCTTCGCGGCTTGTCAAGCAATAATTTAGTCTTCGGACCGCTTTTGTATAAAACACAAAAAATGCGACTTATTAATTGCCGATCATATTTTATGAATACGTTGCAATAATAATTTATTCGTGGTATACTTTAATTAAAAACCGAAAGGATTCTTTTAAATGTTACTTTCTACACAAACTCACGCGCTGTCCGACGCGTTCGGCGATGAAAAGGCTATGCGGATTCTGGCGGAGAACGGTTATGACGCGGCGGATTATTCCATGTTCGGCATGGAGAGACCCGATCACTTTTTGAACACCCCCGAAAGCGAGGCGCATATAAAAAACCTGCGCCGCGTCGCCGGTGAGATCGGTATCGTCTTTAATCAGTCCCATGCGCCGTTTCCTTCATATATACCGGGCAGGGAGGACTACAACAGCCATATGTCAAAAGCCCTCAGGCGTTCGATTGAAATCACCGCCGCTCTGGGCGCCAAGATTGTCATTATACACCCGATAACCCTTCCCGACAGCGACGCTCAGCGGGAAGCCAACATCAGGCTGTATGAAGATCTGCGTCCCGTATTGCGTGAATATAAGGTCAGAGCAGCCCTTGAAAATATGTTCGGCGGCAGGGACAACGCCACCGGGAGGTTAACGCTAGCCGCCTGTTCCGACGTCCTTCAGTTCAACGAATATCTGGATTTACTCGGTTACGACGAGTTCACCGCCTGCCTGGACCTGGGTCACTGCGGACTGGTGGGATTCAATGCCGCGGACATGATACGCGGTCTGGGGCATGACCGCCTGGGCGCCCTGCATGTTCACGACAACAACTTTGCGGATGACCTGCATACCCTGCCCTATTTGCACAAACTGGACTGGCCGCAGATATGCGCTGCGCTGCGCGAAATCAATTACGCCGGCGAATTCACTCTTGAAGCAGACAGTTTTATTTTCAGATTCCCCGACGCGCTCAAACCCGCGGCGTCGCGTTTCATGAGTCAGGTCGGACATGCACTCACAGCGACGATTGAAGAATAATTTTTTAACAATACATAAAATCAAGAGAGGCAGCAACGCAAACAGCTGTCTCTCTTTTTTGATTCTCGAGTATTAATTTAAATTCTGCCACTTTATCGTGTCCTTCTCCATATCTATACGCGCCGTCACACCCATCACGCGAAACCAGTTCATACCGCCCTCGTCCATAAATTGCATATAATCAATATATAAATAATTCCCGGTGATAAAATAATCAAAAAAGAAAAGTTCGTTCCGGCCGTCAAATATCAATTCACCCCCTGAAGGGTTGCTCCTGGGAGTGCGGTAAATTTTGTTGCCGTTTTCTTCAATACATGAAGTTCCCCGCGGAGAAACGCCGTATACGACCGGATCGTATATTGTATAATAAATATATTTATCGGTTAATCTGAAATCGAGAATTTTATCGGTAGGCATGTTCAGCTGCCGGTAATTCAACCCTTTGTCAATACAATAGATTTTGCCGTCCTCGAGCTGCGCACCCTGCATACCCTCCATATATTTGGAACATACACAGACATAAAGTTCCGACGTGTCCATATCGTAATACATATCGGAAATCATATATTCATCCGTGTATTCAAGCAGCGTTATCTCGTTCTCAAAGTTCATATCGGTCACAAAGAGACGTCCGGTTCCCGGATCGGCAAAAAATATATACTGTCCGTCGGAATAATAATACTCTCCGTTTTGCCGGCTGCCGTATTTATTTTCCGTCCTGATGACATCATATGTTGTAAGATCTATCGACAGGTGTTCTTCCGTGGTCTCACGCGTGAGGGTGCCGTCGGTGTTTTTCGTTTTATCGATTTGTACGGTGCTGAAATAGAGCCTGCAGTCGGTAATAAACCGCGGAAATATAAAAGCAATATCATCATCGGTGTATATTTCTTTTACTGTAT
>JAQVWU010000117.1 GCA_028709565.1 Eubacteriales bacterium | reverse complement strand
GACGGGCGGACGGCGGAGGGCGTTTTTGCGGGGCAGTATTGTCTTGATGGAACCTTCGCCGTTCTCTTCGGGGATAACCTCAACGATGTCGCCTACCAGCGGTGTAACATTCTCATGCCTGAACAGACCGCGGGCACGGCAGGGTATATTTCCCGTCTCCGCAGCGACGGTATACAGTCCGCCGGTGAGGGAAACGATTCTGCCGGCCAGCACGGGCCTTTCTTTAATGCCTGTCAAAAAAACTCCTTGGTTTGTGACTTTCGTTTTATTACTATATAAATATTATATAACAAAACCGATAAAATTTCAACCGTGTTTTATATACAGGTTGACATTTATTTTATATGGTATATAATAAATACAGCATTTTTATATTGCTTTTCTATATCACTTATTCATGCCAAATTTATAAGTTTATATTTAACAGCGGAGGTTCTTTTATGTCATATACGCTTCCTCCCGTTAAGGCGGGAACGATAGACTATGCGCATTTTCCCAACCGTCTTTGCTGCTTTGTATTCCGAAACTGGGAATTAGCCGAACCCTCGGCGCTGGCGGCGGTTATCGGCGCCGGGGAGAATGATATCCTCTCGCTGGCGGAGAAAATGGGTCTGCCGGTGCCGCCGGACGTGAATGCCGACTGGCGCAAACTCGGCTATATCACAATCATACGGGCAAACTGGCATCTTTTGAATTACCGCCAGATATGCGAACTGCTGGGCTGGACAGAGGAACGCCTGGCGTATACCCTTAAAGAAGACGATTTTCTTGACGTGAAACTCGGACGGGCCAAACCCGATGTGCCCGAACTGGTCTGGCAACCGCTGACCTGCGCGGAGGAAGCGGCGCTCGATGATGTCCGGGCAGCCGCCCTCGGCTTTTATTCCGCGGTTGAGCCGGTCACCGCCAAACCGTTTGCCTTCAGGGAAATGTTTGCCGCGGTTGAAGCCTCCGCGGCCGTTAAAGGCGAACCACGATTTGAAGACCGCATCGCCTATTCCTATTGCGCCCTGTACGGAGACACATTTATGGGGGACACCGCCGATTCGTTTCCCGATGAACTGCTCTCGGCGTATAAAGCGGTGGGGGTAAACGGCATATGGTGTCAGGCGGTAATGTATACCCTGGTGCCGTTCCCGTTTGACCCGGCCCTTTCACAGGGGTATGAAGAACGGCTCGCGGGACTGCGCGCCCTGATAGAACGCATGTCGCGATACGGCATCAAACTCTATCTGTATCTAAACGAACCCCGGACCATGCCGAATGCCTTTTTTGAAAAATATCCGCAGCTCAAAGGGGTGACGGGCGGCGATTACAGCTCGCTGTGCACCTCCGCGCCCGAGGTGAAATCATATCTTTATGACGGCGCGGCCTATATCGTTAAAAACGCACCCGGGCTGGGCGGGTTTTTTACCATAACGGCGTCGGAAAATCAAACCTCCTGTTATTCGCACCGAAACGAACAAAACTGCGAATGTCCCCGCTGCAAAAACCGCACGAAGGCCGAGGTTATAGCCGAAATCAATACCCTTATATATCAAGGCGCAGCTTCGGCAGACCCGGATATCAAAATGATCGCCTGGTCATGGGGCTGGGAAGCCGACAACATACCCCGCATTATTGACCTCATGCCCAAAGAGATTATTGTCATGGGGGTCAGCGAACAGGCGGTCGAAAAGAATATAGGCGGTACCGTGATCAGTGTTGTCGATTATTCGATATCGGTGGTGGGACCGGGCGAATACGCCAAATCCACCTGGAATCACGCGCATAAAAAGAGCCACCGCGCTTACGCAAAATGCCAGTTCAACAACACCTGGGAGTGTTCCTTTGTCCCGTTTCTGCCCGCTTATGAGCAGATATACCGTCATATAACCGGACTGATAGCCGAAGAGGTGGACGGACTGCTGCTCGACTGGACCCTGGGCGGTTTTCCGTCGCCTACCTTTTCGATGCTCAATCAGCTGTATTATAAAAACGATCTGCCCTCGCTGCGTGAACTGTACAGCCATACATTCCCCGCCGGCGCCGTGGATACGGTGGAAAGGGCGTGTCATCTGTTCAGCGAGGCTTTTGATGAATTTCCTTTTCATATAAGCACCGCCTATACCGCCCCTCAAAATTCCGGAACCGCCAATCTGTTGTACCCACGCCCTACCGGTTTCCGCGCCACCATGGTGGGCTTTCCCTATGATGATATAAACTCATGGCGTTCGGTCTTCCCGGAGGAGGTTTTTGAGAATCAGCTGCGTCTGCTGTCCGAGGGATGGGCAAGGGGTGTGGAGGTATTGAGCGAATTAAACGAATCCGATTTAACCGGGTCGTCCGCGCTGAGACTGCTTGCCGACTGTGCCGAAGCGGCTTATTGTCACTTCCGGTCCTCTTATCTGCAGACCCGTTTCGTCAGGATACGTGACGGCAGAACCGACGGCTCGCTTCCCGATATCGCCCGGGAAGAGGCGGAGCTGACACTGCGCCTTGCCTCGGTTCAGGCGCGCAATCCGTCCATAGGCTACGAGTCATCCAATCACTACTTCTATCACCGGGCAGCGCTGGCGGAAAAATATATAAACTGTCTTTCGATAATAAACCAATAACCAATAACCAATAACCAATAACCAATAACCAATAAATCAATAAACCAAAATAATCAGATGACTCCGGGAAAACGAAAAAACGATGAAAAAAATCAAATGAAAAGCATAATACGAAAGGCGGCGGACGACCGCACCCTAAAAAAGATTGTGCTCAGCCGTCCGGCCGATAAAACCGTAAAAAAGCTGTCGGCGTCGCTGTTTGAAAAAAACGGAAGCCTTTTTATGCAGCTTGAGACAATCAGGTCGGACGGCAAAGCCGTACATGAGAACATACCGGCCGGTGAAGCGGATGCCTATATCGAGGGGATGTTCAAAAGCGGCTACGGTCAGGCCGATATCATAACGACGGGCGGTTCCTGTACCGCCCTCCTCTCGTCATCGGGCAAAATCCATATCAAAAATAATATAAAACCGGCAGCCGGTATTGCGGTCAGGCAGCATGATGCCGAAAAACGCTATATCCTTGCCGATGAGAGCGCACATGATTTTTTATATCTGTTGGATATATCGGACCAAAAGGGACGCGTATTTGATAAAAAACGCGCAAAATACCGGCAGATTAACCGCTTTCTTGAACTGGTGGACGATGTTTACGACAAACTGCCTCCGGGAAAACTCACCGTATGTGATTTGTGCTGCGGCAAGAGCTATCTGACCTTTGCTGTCTATTGGTATCTGACATTTAAGAGGGACAGAGCGGTTGATATGTATGGTGTTGACCTCAAAAGCGACATGATAGCCGGCAGCAGCGCTTTCGCCGAAAAGCTCGGTTATTCCGGCATGCATTTTATCTGCGGCGACGCCTTCGGCTTTGTCACTCCCTCCAAACCGGCGCTGGTAATCTCTCTCCACGCCTGCGATACCGCAACCGATATCGTCCTTGCCGGGGCGGTAAAACAGGAAGCCGATGTCATATTATCGACTCCCTGCTGCCATCATGAACTCAGCGGTCAGATTGACAGTCCTCCGCTGGCCTTTATAACCGACAGTCCGATTTTGCGTCAGAAACTGTGTGACGCCGCAACCGACGCGCTGCGCATGCTGCGTCTGCGCTGCGAAGGTTACGATGTGACGGCCATAGAGCTGGTTGACCCTGATGAGACGCCGAAGAATGTGCTGCTGCGTGCCGTCCGCCGCAAAAACGGTCCGGTTGACGCTGCGCTCCCGGAAGCATACCGGACGGCATGCCGGTTTTTGGGCGCCGACCCTGCGCTCGGCAGGCTGCTGGGCGACTGATTTATATTTATATTATTTGTTTTCTTTTAATTTGACACGGAAAAACAGCCGTTTCATCGCCCGCCCGTTCCAGGGTATGAGGGGATACAGATAACTGCGGCTGCCGTCCACCGATTTGTTTGTGGCAATCAGAATAATCATCACAATAAGCATGAACACAAAACCCCATACGTTGGCCACGGCAACCCCCAGCAGCAGCAGCATCCGCATGAACTTGAGCGCGTAACCGAGTTCATAACTCGACTGGGTGAAATTGGTTATGGCGACCAGCGCCATATACAGAATCACTTCGGGAATCAGCCAGCCCACCTTCACCGCGAAATCTCCGAGTATGAGACCGCCTACAATATTCAAAGAACTGCTCAGCGCGTTCGGGGTGTTCATGGACGCGAGCCTCAGCCCGTCAATGGCAAACTCGACGAGAAACAGCTGGATGATAATGGGGACGGGGGACACCTCGGTTACCTTGATATATTCGAGCCACGGCGGAATCCATTCGGGATTTTTCAGCAGCAGATACCACACCGGGGTCAGGACCAGCGTAATGAAAAAAACACACAGGCGAAGCAGCCGCAGATAGGTGCCGACCAGCGGGGGAAAGCAGTAGTCATCGGTAGCCTGCAAAAAATCAAAGATAGAGGTAGGTAAAATTATCACCGAAGGGGTATTGTCGCATATAACGAGCACGCTGCCCTCAAGCAGCATGGCGGAAGCCGTATCCGGCCGTTCGGTATAACGCAATTTCGGAAAGGGATTATGCCAGCGTTTGCGGATGAGCAGTTCGGCGATACTCTGCTGTCCCATGTTCAGCGCGCCGATCTTTATATCGCCGAGTTTTTTTTTCATCGATTCCACGAATTTGGCTTCGGCCCGTCCGTCAATATAGCACAGCACCACATCGGTACGTGTGAGGTCACCGATGGAAATAACATGCATAACCAGCGCGGGGTCGCGTACATGGCGCCGTATCAGCGCCGTATTAAAAACCAGCGTCTCGGTGAAACCGTCTCTCGGCCCGCGCAGAACGCGGTCATTTTCGGGCTCGGTAATACTCCGTACCGGATATTCCCGCGTGTCCAGAATCATGGCGTCCTCAAGACCGTCGATGATGAAGACGCAGGCGCCGCTGAGGACCATATAGACAAGCCGGTCGTGGTCGCGGGTGGTATCCACCTCGGAATAGGGAGCATTTCTGGGCAGATCCTCTATATTATCGGCATTTTGGAGAAATGTCATGATGTTCCCCAGGGACAGGTCCTTGACAAAGCCGTCTATATAATAAAACATCGCCTCCCGCCCCCCTTTAAGGACAAAGGGACGCCGGATCAGATCAAAACTCTCACCGGGACGCAGTGTTTCGTCCAGTTTTTTCAGATAATTTTTATAAGTCTCGGTCATAACGATTGTACCTCCGTTTTGTTTAGTATTCGCGTGAAAGGTACAAATAATATTTGTTTTTTGTTAATTTTTTAACGCCCTTTTTATAGTATAATAATATCTGCCTGTTATACAGACAGGATTATTGCCACATGAGGTTACACATGAATTGTATTCCCCCGCCGCGCGCCGCCGCCATCCATGACCTGAGCGGATTCGGGCGCTGTGCCCTTACCGTTGTCATACCCGTGCTTTCGGTCATGGGTATTCAGCCCGTTCCCATGCCCACCGCTCTGCTGTCGACCCACACCGGAGGATTCGATAACTTTACCTTTCTTGATCTGACGGCGGAAATGAAAAAGATCTCAAAACACTGGCGCGAACTCGGCATAACCTTCAGGGCGGTATACAGCGGTTTTCTCGGCAGCGGGGAACAGTGCGGTCTGGTAGCGGAGTTTATTGAAGATTTTCGCGGTGAAGACACCCTTGTGCTGGTCGACCCGGTGATGGGTGATAACGGAGCGCTTTATTCAACGGTTACCGCCGAAATAACGCGGGGCATGTCCGGGCTGGTTGCTTCCGCCGATCTGATTACCCCCAATGTTACCGAGGCAAACATATTGCTCGGTATAAAAAACACCGGCGGAGAGGACTGTCACAGATTAAGCGAATCGGAGATAAAAGATTATCTCGGGGCGCTGACCGCTCTGGGCCCACGGGAGGTTGTTATCACCGGTATTCACATGGGCAGCGATATCGTCTCGGCCGGTCTGACAAGGGGAGGGGAGGTCGTGTTGTCCGCTCAGCCGCATATTGCCGCGGGATATCCGGGAACCGGCGATCTCTTTGCCTCGGTCCTGCTCGGGCGCAGACTGAAGGGCGATTCGCTGACTGAGGCATCGGATAAGGCGTCCCGCTTTGTCTGCGATGTGATACGCGGTTCCGCCGCCGCCGGTCAGCCGGTCCGGGACGGGGTGCTGCTTGAAAATTATCTTCATAAACTATGCGGCATGTGAACAAACTAACGATATTATTAAATGTTATAGCCGAATACTGATTACCGATTACTGATTACTGATTACTGATTACTGATTACTGATTACTGATTACTGATTACCGATTACCGATTACCGATTACCGATTATTGATTATTGAATACTGATTACTGATTACTGATTACTGATTACCGATTACCGATTACCGATTACCGATTATTGATTATTGATTATTGAATACTGATTACCGATTACCGATTATTGATTATTGAATACTGATTACTGATTACTGATTACTGATTATTGATTACTGATTATTAAAATAGAAAGAAGTTTAAGACATGAAAGGTCATACAGGCAAAATCGTGCTGGCGTCCGTGTTTGCCGCGCTGATATTCGTTGTTACCGCCTATCTGCCGCGGCTTCCGATTCCGCCCGGTTATATCCACTTCGGAGACGCGTTTATATGTATCGCCGCCTGTCTGCTGCCCGCCCCCTATGCGGCGGCGTCCGCCGCCATAGGGGCGGCCGCGGCGGACATGCTGACCGGTTACGCGGTCTGGACACCGGCGACCTTGATTATCAAGGCGGCAATGGCACTGACCTTCTGCCCGTGTTCCCAAAAAATCGCGACCGGGCGGAATATGGCGGCGGCCTTCATATCGGGGCTTATCGGCACGGCGGGATATTATATATACGAAGCGCTGTTTATATCGAGTTTTTCGGTCGCCCTGGCGGGTATTCCGTACAATATTATTCAGGGCGCCGGCAGCATGGTCATCTTCGTTGTCGCGGCGCTGGCCCTTGACAGAGCCGGTATAAAAAAAATAATGCCGCCAATATAATACGAAAACGAAAATGAAAGCATGAATATTTACGATCTGACCCGGCCGCTGTCGGAACATACCGAAATATATGCCGGCGACCCGCCGTTTGCCGTGTCGCGTCTGATGAGCATGCCGCGGGACATGTGCAATCTGAGCCGCCTGGACATGGGCCTCCATACCGGAACGCACGCCGATGCGCCGCTTCACTTTATCGAAAACGGGGTCGCGGTCGATGCGCTGCCGGCGGAACATTTTGCCGGACGGGCGTATATGGCGCATATCGCTGCGGAACGCGGTATAATAAAAACCGAAGCGATACAAAAGGCGATGGACGGTCTTGCGGGTGAGCGCATATTTGTTTTGTATACGGGTCATGAAGGCTTTGACGGTATACCGGTCTTTGAGGAGGAAATCGGCGCGCTGCTGGCGTCAAACGGCATTATTACGCTGGCGTC
This sequence comes from Eubacteriales bacterium, assembly GCA_028709565.1. GTDB lineage: Bacteria > Bacillota > Clostridia > Oscillospirales > CAG-272 > JAQVWU01. The sequence continues at coordinate 758 of JAQVWU010000117.1, read as the reverse complement.
CGACCTGCCCTCAGTCGAACCGGCCGAAAGGATGCACCGTGATCTGCTGGGGCGCGGTATAATCATAATCGAAGCGCTCACCGACCTCGCCGCGCTGCCGGCACACCGCTTTTTTCTGTCGGCGGCGCCGCTCAAGATCAGGGGAGGGGACGGCGCGCCGCTCCGGGCGCTCGCCTTTATCGAATAAATAATATTATAAAAGCCAAGACGAAAATGCGATACGGGAGGATATTATGTCAAACGAAATATATAAGCATGTGGAGGAGTTGTGCGCGGCGGCAAAAGCGGCTTCCCGCTCGCTTGCCGGCGCTTCATCCGCCGAGAAAAATGCCGTGCTGACCGGTATCGGTGAAGCGCTGAGGGAACGCTCAGACGAGATAACCGCGGCAAACGGCATTGACCTGGAAAACGCGGAGGCAAACGGGGTGCCCGTGACCATGCTGGACCGTCTGAAGCTGGACGGTGAGCGCATCGGAAAAATCGCCGACTCCCTTGCCGAAGTCGCCGCGCTGCCCGACCCGGTCGGCGGCGGGGAACGGTGGGTGCGCCCCAACGGGCTTGTGATAACGCGGATAAGGGTTCCCATGGGGACGGTGGGCATCATCTACGAGGCGCGGCCGAATGTAACGGTAGACGCCGCGGCCATGTGTATCAAGACGGGAAACGCGTGTGTGCTCCGCGGCGGAAGGGAAGCGATAAACTCCAACCGTGTGCTGGCCGGCATTATGCGCGATGTCCTCGCTTCCCGCGGCATCGAC
>JAQVWU010000116.1 GCA_028709565.1 Eubacteriales bacterium | reverse complement strand
GTTCTGCATACCGTAACGTTAACCTGGACAATAGCCGGCTACAACGGCAATACCGCCGGTAACTACACGGCAACGGGAAGTTTCGGTTTGCCGGCAGGCGTGGAACAGTCCGCACCGCCGATGGATCTGTGGGTGACGGCAACGGTAACGGTTGAGCCGGCGGCACCTGCTAACCCGACCATAATTCAAATTGACCCGGAAGGCGCGGTACAGAATGTATCGGTAGCATACGGAACAACCGAAACCGCCGCAGAAGCCGCGCTGACGCCGTCGATTAAAATCAAAGACAGCAATAATGTTCTGCATACCGTAACGTTAACCTGGACAATAGCCGACTACAACGGCAATACCGCCGGTAACTACACGGCAACGGGAAGTTTCGGTTTGCCGGCAGGCGTGGAACAGTCCGCACCCCCGATGGATCTGTGGGTGACGGCAACGGTAACGGTTGCCAAGCCGACCATAGCGGCGATTGATCCTGAAGGCGCGGTACAGAATGTATCCGTTCCATTCGGAACAAGTGTACCTGACGCAGAGGCGGCATTTGTGCAGAGTATTAACATCAGGGACAGCAGCGGCGCTCTGCATTCCGCAGATTTGGACTGGGAGATAAATCCTGTTTACAACGCTAACGTGCCGGGTGCCTATGGGGCTATGGGTACCTTCGATTTGCCGACAGGCGTGGACCAGTCCGACCCGCCTACGCTTCTGGAAGTATTCGCAGTAGTAACGGTTGAGACGGAGGTTATTCCACCCCCGACCATAGCCGAGATTAACCCGGATGGTGTTGTACTGGATATAACGGTACCTTTCGGAACAAGCAAGGGTGACGCAGAGGCAGCACTGGCACAGAAGATTAAAATAAAAGACAGCTCCGGCGTTGAGCATGAAGTGTACTTAACCTGGGGAATAGCGGGCTACAACAGCAGCATGGCCGGCAATTATTTGGCAACGGGCACCTTCGGTTTGCCGGACAGTGTAAGCCAGACCGTACCGCCGACGGCTCTGCAGGTAACGGCAACGGTAACGGTTGAGCCGGCGGTTGTTCCGGGCGCTATCCACTATGTCGCGCTGGGGGATTCGCTGGTTACCGGAACCACGGGGATAAGCGGAACGATGACCACCTATGTTCACGGGTTCTTTGCCCATCTGCAGCAGGTCCACGGTGCGGGCAATTTAACCATGACGGCCCTGGGCTCGGACGGCGACACCTCTTCTATTCTCCTCGATAAATTAAACAACGACAGCACCTATATAGCCGAAGTCCGAAAAGCCGATATTATTACCCTCATCATAGGCGGGAATAACATAATGCCGGCGGCCAGGGACAGTTCCTTCTGGAGCATAGACACAGCGCTGGCCGACGCGGGCACGGCAAACTTTGAAGCCGAATACGATGCCATAATCGCCAGGATAAATGAGTTGAAACCGGGTGTGGAAATCATCGCCTCGACCCAGTATAATCCCTATAACAGCGCCAATCAGCCCCGGGGATATACGGGGGATACGGCGCTGCACAATACCGGCAATCTGTATATCGAGGATATAATCAACCATACCATCCGGGGCGATTACGGAACCAATTACCACGTGGTGGACGCCTACAGCCGCTTCCTGACAAACTACGGGAATTTGGGCAGAATGGGCAATGTAAGCTTCTTTTATCCGGCCTACAGTATATTCTGGTTTATAGTCAGACTCACCCGCGACCCCCACCTGAACCAGACGGGGCAGAACCTGCTGAGGGATATGCATATTGAGGCTTATAACAACATCATATATGCCGGCCCCCAGCAGGCGGCAGCCTGATACCAAAACAGATTCCCCCGGAGTTAAAGCTCCGGGGGAATCTGTTTTGTGTCGAAGGCGATAAACGAAAAAAATCTGACTATTACGGTTATGCTGTTTCATTTTGCGAATAATAATGTATAATAATTCTATAATTATGCAAACCAACCGGGTAAGACGCATTTTAGATAGAATGGGGCAGCAAAAATGCAAAAAGGCGTAACTGTACGGCATGTACATATAAAGATAATCAAGGAATTCGTTATCCTGTTGTCTATTCTCGCGGTGACCTGTTTTGTCTATTTAACGGGCGGCACCAATTACTCGTTTTCGCATTTGATGTATATACCCATTATCCTGTCGGCCTGTTATATCGGCATTAAAGAAGCCGCGGCGGCGGCTTTGTTGGCCGGGCTTGCAGTGGGGCCGCAGAATGTCGCGTCGGGATTTATGCAGTCGCCCTCCGGCTGGATATTAAGACTGGTCGTGTTTGTCATGACAGGCATAACAAGCGCTTTGTTTTTCAGGCGCATGAAGGACTACAAAAAAGCGGAAACGGACAGGATGTATATAAACATCATAACGTGATATCCCAACATAGGCAAATTGAACGTGGACCTTGACGAACTGCTGGACCGGGAAACGCCCTTTTCCATAATCGGATTCAGGGTGGTTAATATAAGCGGCATCAATCAAAATATAAGCTATGACATAGGTGTTTGTGTTATTGTAAAGGTCCTGGAGATATTGTCCGGCTGGAGGCGCTGCTGAGATGGAACCCACCCCACAAGGGGGCAGCTCGGGCCCGGTGAATTCCTGAAAACCGCCGAGGAAGCGGGCATTATCGGCGATATTACAAAAATCGTAATCAAAAAGGCCATCGAGCAAAAAGAACACTGGAAGCTGGCGGGAACCCCGGTTAATATTGCAATTAACATTTCGCCGAAGGATCTGGATAACGATTCCGTAATAAGCTATATTGCCGAAATTCTTGAAGACAGCCGGCTGGACCTGTCCCTGCCGGAGATTGAGCTCACCGAAAGAGGTATTATGGAAAACCGGGAGATTATCATCCCGTTCTTTGAAAATCTCCGGCAGCGGGGTATCCGCATTGCCCTGGATGATTATGGCACAGGCTATAACTCGCTGGTCAATATGTTTCGGATTCCGCTGGACTATATAAAAATCGACAAATTTCTTATCGACCACGTCCTGGACCATACCTATAATCTGATAATTGAAGCCATAATAAACGTCGCTCATAAAATGGACAGAAAGGTCATCGCGGAAGGCGTGGAAAAAAAAGAACAGCTGCACGCTCTCAGACAGCTGGGCTGCGATTATATACAGGGGTATTACCTGAGCAAACCGCTGCCCCCCGATGGGGTGATGCGGTTTTATGGGGAGTTCCGGGATAAACATATATAAATATAAAAGCGAACCCCGACGTTTGGGTCCGCTTTTTCAGTAGTGAATAACATCATACTTTCTTTTTACCGTGAGTCTGTTCACCGCCCGCACAAGGCGCGCCTGGGCGGCACGGTATTCCTGAATACTTTTCTTTTGAAGCATTGCTTCCTTTGCCTCATCCGCCGCGCGTTTCGCTCGGTTGACATCAATATCCTCCACATGTTCCAGCGAATCGACCAGAACCGATACCTCATCGTTTTCTATCTTGACAACACCGTGGGAAACCGATATTACCTCGGCGGTCTGCCCGGGCAGGCGATAAAAGAGCGCTCCGGGTACAACGGCAATTATCATTTTGCTGTGACGGGCCTTTATGCCGTATTTACCCTGCGGGGTGGGAACAATCAACGACTCGCAGGGACCCGTATACAGCGGGCAGTCGGGGGACAGGATGTTTACATGAAATGTATGATTCATGTTATTCCGCCTTTATATTTTTTGCTTTTCTGACTACGTCATCAATGGTTCCCACATTGAAAAACGCGGTTTCCGGATATGCGTCCATTTCTCCGTCAGCAATGGCCGCAAAGCCTCTGATGGTTTCATGCAGCGGCACATAAATACCCGGAAGACCGGTGAACTTTTCCGCTACATGAATGGGCTGCGCCAAAAACCGCTGGATTCTGCGCGCGCGGGACACCGTCTGCCTGTCTCGGTCGCTCAGTTCATCCATGCCCAGTATAGCGATTATATCCTGAAGTTCATTGTACTTCTGGAGTATTTCCTGGACCTTTCTTGCGGTTTGATAATGTTCATTGCCGACAATATTTGCTTCAAGGATACGGGAAGCGGATTCCAGCGGATTGACCGCGGGATAGATGCCCTGTTCGGCGATCTTTCGGCTCAGGATAGTTGTAGCATCCAGATGCGTAAAGGTTGTGGCGGGAGCCGGATCGGTCAGATCGTCGGCGGGGACATAGACCGCCTGTACCGAGGTTATAAAGCCGTTTTCCGTGGAGGTTATCCGTTCTTGCAATTCACCCATTTCTTCCGCCAGCGTGGGCTGATACCCGACCGCGGAAGGCATTCGGCCCAGCAATGTGGAAACCTCGCTGCCGGCCTGAACAAAACGGTAAATGTTGTCGATAAACAGCAGCACGTCTTTTTGTTCCCGGTCCCGGAAATATTCGGCCATCGTCAGCCCGGACAGTCCTACGCGCATGCGTACGCCGGGCGATTCGTTCATCTGACCGAAGACCAGCGCCGTCTTGTCGGCAACACCGCTTTCACGCATTTCCAGCCACAGGTCGTTTCCTTCACGACTTCGCTCTCCGACCCCGGTGAAAACCGAATATCCGCCATGCTCCATGGCGACGTTATTTATCAGTTCCTGAATCAAAACGGTCTTCCCGACGCCCGCGCCGCCAAACAGACCGATTTTACCGCCCTTTGGATATGGCTCCAGCAAATCGATGACCTTGATGCCGGTTTCAAGGATTTCCGCCGTCGGACGCTGTTTATCAAAAGCGGGGGCCTTGCGGTGTATCTTCCACCGTGGGTTTTCCGCCGGGATTGCCGGACCGCCGTCAATAGGTTCTCCCAAAACATTAAACATGCGTCCCAGGGTGCATTCACCCACCGGGACACGGATACCGGAGCCGGATGCCGTAACCTCCATGTTGCGCGCAAGATTCTCACTGTCGGCAAGCATAATACAACGGGCGGTACCCCTTCCGATATGTTGCGCAACCTCCATAACGCGTTCTTCCCCGCCGACATTAACGGTAAGCGCTTCTTTAATTGCCGGCAGCCCGCATTCAAATGAAACATCTATAACCGACCCCGAGATTTGCACGATATGCCCTTTATTCAATGCTGTAACAGCTCCTTTTTACGTTTTCTTTGCTGGGCCTTTACACTGGCAATTACTTCGGTGATTTCCTGTGTTATAGCCGCCTGGCGCACACTGTTGTATTGAATGCTAAGCGATTCAAGCATTTTTTCCGCATTGCGGTTTGCCGAGTGCATCGCTGTCATACGGTCGCTTTGCTCGCTGCAAAAACTTGCGACCAGGGCGCTGTAGATAAATCCCGACAACACGCTCTTTACAACACTGTCTAACACCGCATCAATCGAAGGATAAAATTCAAAGGGTATGACCGGCTCTTTTTCTGTTGATTTACCGTTCCCGTTATATTCCGCGGACTGCATGGGCTGAAAAGGGAGAAGGCGCGCCGAAACCGCCTCCGTGGTCATGTTGTTTTTTATGTCGGTATAAACTATAAATATTTCATCCAGTTCGCCCTTATCGAATAATTCCAGCAAAAGCGCGCTTATATCTCTGGCACGATCCATGGTGGGGTTTTGCGCGGTATATAAAAAACTTTTTTCAACCGGTATTTGATGCTGCAAAAAGAAGCGACGTCCGTATTCACCGACAACAAACAGCTTGGTGTCCGCATGTTTTGACAAAAGCTGCTGCGCTTCTTTGATTACACTCTTGTTATATGCTCCGGCCAATCCCTTGTCCGCGGTGATTATGAGCAGGCCGTAAGTCCCGTCGGAAGCTTCACTTACATTTGACGGGCAGAAATATCTGCCTTTAACGGTGCCCGCCGTATTAAATGTTCTCTTTATTTCGTTGTGTAACGCGTTAAAATAGGGTTTGGTTTTATTTAACTCGTTTTTTGCTTTTTGCATCTTGGTAGAAGCAATTAAATACATGGCGTTGGTGATCTTTTGCGTATCACGAATGCCGTTCATGCGGTCTTTTATTTCTTTGGCATTTAACATATAAGCCTCCTTCCCTGCATTATGACGGTGCGCCCTGTTTGAGATATGCCGCGGCTAACGTTACAATCTCCCGCTCCGTTTCTTCGGATAATTCCCCCGTTTGATTAATGGTCTGCCGGATATATGCAGCCTGTTCCTCAATATAACAGAGAATCCCGTGTTTGATTTCGTGGATTTTATCCAACGGCACATCCCGGAAGAGACGGTTTAAGGTGACCACCAGCGTGATTATCTGTTCATGCTGACTCATGGGACTGTAATGCTGCTGTCTGAGCATATACATCAGACCCTGTCCGTAGGTTAACTGCCGCTTTAATGTATCATCCAAATCGCCGGAAAACTGTATGAAATTCTCATATTCAAGGTATTGCGCCAGTTCCAGGCGCAGCGTACCGACGGCGGTTTTTATCGCCTGTGTCTGGGCATTGCCGCCCACACGGGAAACGGACAGTCCGATATTTATTGCCGGACGCTGGCCCGAAAAAAACAAATCACTCTCCAGAAAGATCTGCCCGTCGGTGATGGAGATAACATTTGTCGGAATGTAAGCCGACAGATCGCGGGCCCGGGTTTCCACTATAGGCAGCGCAGTCATACTGCCGCAGCCTTTTTCATCGGAAAGCTGCGCGGCCCGTTCCAGGAGGCGGGAATGCAGATAAAAAATATCGCCGGGATAGGCTTCACGTCCCGGAGCGCGTTCCAGCAGAAGGCTCAGGGAACGATAGGCAACGGCATGTTTGGATAAATCATCGTAAACGATCAGCACCTGCCGGCCCTGATACATGAAATATTCACCGATCGCGCATGCGGAATAGGGCGCTATATATTGCAGCGGCGCCGGGTCACCGGCCGGCGCATTGACAACGATCGTATATTCCATCGCGCCGTGCAGGCGAAGCGTGTTTAACGTTTGGGCGACCGAACTGTTTTTTTGACCGATCGCCGCATAAATACAGATGACGTTTTTGTCTTTTTGATTTATTATTGTGTCCAGCGCAATAGTCGTCTTACCCGTTTGACGGTCGCCGATAATAAGCTCGCGCTGTCCGTGGCCGATCGGAAACATTGAGTCTATGGCCAGTATGCCGGTCTGGAGGGGTTTTGTGACCGGACGGCGGTCAATAATGTCGGGCGCCGCCGATTCAATCGTACGATATCCGTCCGGCTTGACGGGTCCGCCGCCGTCGATCGGATTGCCTAATGCGTCAATCACCCGGCCAATGAAACCCTCGCCGACCGGAACCCCCGCGGTTTTTCCGGTCCTTTTAACAATACCGCCTTCTCTGATATCACCGTCATCGCTGTCAAATAAGATACAGCCGATTTCATCGCGTTTTAATTCCAGTACCATCCCCCTGATACCGGACTCAAATATCAATATTTCACTGTAAGCTGCATTCGGCAGTCCACTGACCGTCGCAATACCGTCGCCGATTGTCAGGACCGTGCCGATTTCCTGTTCCAATACCTCCGGCGTCCAGTTCTGTATGGTTTCTTTGATTAAAGGCACAATATTGCCGTTATTATGAACCGAAAGACGATTTATCTCATCTTTCAGCTGCCGCATTCTGCCCTCCGGGCTCCAGTCATAAATAGACCGGACTCTCCAGACAGGCGGGTCCCCTGCGAATATTCCGATTTCAATACGGAATCCTCCTGTCAGAGCGGGATTGCTGCGCCATATCAGTCCGACAGTGGTGTTATGTTTCTTTTCTAAAAAAGCGGTCAGTTGTTCTTTCTGAGTGTCACCCGGTGGATCGGCGCTGTACAATATCGCTTGTATGCCATGTTCCACTGCGCCCTCACTCCTCTCTTACGGTATCCAGAAATTGATCCAATGCGTCGGATGCCGATGTTGAAAGCAATTTCTCCGCAGCGGTGACAGTCATTGAAGCGATTTCCTGCCGGACATCCTCCAATATTTCGGCGCGTTCCTCACGCGCGGCTTCCCGGGCGTCCAAAATTATTTTTTCCGCCCGATCATTTGCGCTTTGCAGCATGGCTTCAATCTCCCGGTCTGTCTCGTGTGTAAGAGCCAGCCTTTTTTCATCGATTTCCGCTTCGATATTTTTCAGGCGTTCCTGACAGGAAGCCTCTAAATCCCCGGCCTGATTTTGCTTTGCCCGGGCGTCGCTGTCAAGTTGGCGGTAATATTCGGTTCTTTCTTTCATAAAATCCGTTACCGGTTTGTATAACAGCAAATATAATCCCAGCGTTAAAAGAGAAAAATTAAAAAGATGCAAAAAGATTTGCTGCCAGTTAATATTCAAAGG
>JAQVWU010000115.1 GCA_028709565.1 Eubacteriales bacterium | reverse complement strand
CAGGTTGAGAGGGACATGTGCCATCTGCGCCAGAAATCGGTGATGCTCTTTGCGATATAGGGATAGTTGAAGTTTTCAAGGAACCGGAATCCTATCATCTTGCCCAGTCCTATCGCCATATCCGAATAGGCCGAAAAATCGAAGTATATCTGAAACATATAGCAGATGAGGCCTATCCAGCAGCCTACAACGGTGCGCTGGTCGGCCGGAACAACCTTGAAAGTCTCCCACATCTGACCCGCTATATTGGCGAAGAATATCTTCTTTGCCATACCGGCCAGGAAGGTGCGTACACCCGACGCGAAAAGGGTGGCGTTTTCCTCACGTTCGCGCAGCATGTCGTCTACATCCTGATATCTGACGATAGGACCGGCGATGAGCTGGGGATAGAGGGTTACATAAGCGCCGAAGGAGGCTATGTTTGTCTGAACCTTGGCGTCGCGGCGATATATGTCAAGCACATATGACAGTGCCTGGAAGGTATAAAAAGAGATACCTATCGGAAGCCCCAGATTAAGCAGCGGCAATCCCTCCAGTCCGGGGATAAGCCGGAGATTTGTGACAAAGAAATCGTAGTATTTAAAGAATCCGAGGATACCCAGATTAATCACTATACTGATTATGAGCACCGTTTTCGATTTCTTCTTATCGGTGTCGAGATATTTATGCACATAATAACCGCAGATATAGTCGACAAGAATGGTAAACATCATCAGGAATACATAAACCGGTTCTCCCCAGCCGTAGAAGACCAGGCTGGTTAACAGCAGCACAAGGTTGCGCCACTTGAGATGCTTCGGAGGAACCAAAAAATACAGCAGCAGGGTCACCGGTAAATATAAAAATAAAAATTCAAGGCTGGAAAAAACCATGTCGAGATTCCTTTCGCTTTCGATAATGCGTATATTTTATATATTATACAACGCGTTAGGGGATTTCGCTTAATTCACCGAGATCATACGGGGTATTCTGATAGACAATATTGTTCAGCCAGTTGGAAAACAGCAGATGAGCGTGACCGCGCCAGACATTGGGAGGCGTGTTTTCCGGATTGTCGCCGGGAAAATAATTTACCGGCGGCTCGATTTCCAGCCCCTTGTTTTTATCACGAAAATATTCGTTTGCCAGGGTATCGTAATCATATTCCGAATGGCCGGTCACATAGAATCTTCTCATATCCCGGTCGGCTATAAGATACACCCCGGCTTCATCCGATTCCGCAAGAATCTCAAGGGACTCTGCCGCTTCGATGTCGGCGCGCCGGATTTCGGTATGCCGCGAATGAGGGGCCATAAAAATCTCATCAAATCCTCTCAGCAGCGGATGACCGGCATTGAGGACTTTGTGCCGAAAAACACCGAACAGCTTTTTGATGAGGGGATATTTGGAAATGCCGTAGTGAAAATATAAACCCGCCTGGGCGGCCCAGCAGATGTGAAAAACCGAATAAACATGTGTTTTTGCCCATTCCATCAACCCGCAGAGTTCGCTCCAGTAATCCACCTGGTCATAATGCAATCCCTCAACCGGCGCGCCCGTAATAACCAGTCCGTCAAAACGCTCATTGCTGACCTCATAAAAGCTCCGGTAAAATGTTTTCATGTGTTCCTGCGGTGTGTGTTTGGGGGTGTGCGACGCGGTGGACAGCAGGGTCAGTTCAACCTGCAGCGAACTGTTTGACAGCAGCCGTATCAGCTGGGTCTCGGTGGTGATTTTTGTAGGCATTAAATTCATAACGGCGATTTTAAGGGGTCGTATGTCCTGATGCAGCGCCCGGGCTTCGTTCATGACAAATATATTTTCATTTTCGAGCACATCGCGCGCCGGCAGCCCGTCGGGTATCTTAATCGGCAATATATTTCCTCGCTTTCACTGGGTGCATTTAATGAAATTTTTATATAGATTTATTGTAATGCCGTAATAAAACAAAGGACCTATCGCTGTCAGCGATCCGTCACTTTGTCTTTACGTATTCGGTCTGTATAGTATAGCATAAAATACGGCAGTTAAAATTTTATTTTATCGGCTATATAGGCTTCAAGTCCGGTTATCGGAATGCGCACCTGCTCCATCGTATCGCGGTCGCGGACGGTTACACATGCGTCGTCTTTTGAATCAAAATCATAGGTTACACAAAAGGGGGTGCCGATTTCGTCTGCACGGCGGTAACGTTTGCCTATGGAACCGGTTTCGTCATAATCGGTCATAAAAGACTTTGACAGCGCGGCGTATACCTCCTGCGATTCGGGAGCGAGTTTCTTTGACAGGGGCAATACAGCGGCTTTAAAGGGCGCCAGCGCGGGGTGAAGCCGCAGAACGACGCGGGTGTCTCCCGGTGCGATTTCCTCTTCATCGTAGGCGTCACACAAAAAGGCAAGCAGGGCGCGGTCAACCCCCAGGGCGGGTTCGATTACATACGGAACATATTTTTCATTGGTTTCGCCGTCGAAATACTCCAGCGATTCGCCGCTCTCTTTGATATGGCAGTTTAAATCATAATCGGTGCGGTCGGCAATGCCCCAAAGTTCCCCCCATCCGAAGGGAAAAAGATATTCGAAATCGGTTGTCGCTACCGAGTAGAAGGACAGTTCCTCCGCCTCATGGTCGCGCAGTCTGAGGTTTTCCCTTGTCATGCCCAGGGAATAGAGAAATTCGGCGCAGAAGTTTTTCCAGTAATCAAACCATTCCAGGTCTGTGCCCGGACGGCAGAAGAACTCCAGTTCCATCTGCTCAAATTCGCGTGTTCGGAAAATAAAGTTGCCCGGCGTAATTTCGTTGCGGAAGGACTTGCCCGTCTGGCAGACGCCGAAGGGTATCTTGCGGCGGGTCGAACGCGCGATGTTCTTAAAGTTTACAAAGATGCCCTGGGCCGTTTCGGGGCGCAGATAGAGTTCGGAGGTCGAATCCTCGGTCACACCCTGGTATGTTTTAAACATGAGATTAAACTTGCGAATATCTGTAAAATTATTGCCGCCGCAGCCGGGACACACAATATTCTTTTCTTTTATATAGACAGCCATCTCTTCGTTTGTCATCCCCGCCGGATTGTCCTGCAAGTTATTCTCCGCGGCATAATCCTCAATCAGTTTATCGGCGCGGTGGCGGGTACGGCATGATTTGCAGTCCATGAGGGGGTCGGAAAATCCGCCCACATGGCCCGAAGCCACCCAGGTACGGGGATTCATAATAATGGCGCTGTCCAGTCCGACATTGTAAGGCGATTCCTGGACAAATTTTTTCCACCAGGCGCCTTTTACATTGTTCTTTAATTCCACACCGAGCGGTCCGTAATCCCATGAGTTGGCAAGACCTCCGTATATTTCGGAGCCGGCGAAGATGAAGCCGCGATTTTTCGCGAGCGCTGTAATTTTGTCCATGGTCTTATGGGTGTGTTTCATTTAACTGATATTCTCCTGTTCGGTAATGTATTTCTGAATATTTTGATATTTGATATTTGATATATATTTATTTTTATCTGTATTTTCTATACAGGCTGATGGCGGCGTTGATGTCGGGTTCAAAATATGTATCACCGCCGAAGGAATCGTCCGGGATTCCCGCTGTGCCCGGATAGTTTATGTCGCTTGCGGTATAGTCCGGATACGCGAGAATAAGGTCGAGATGCAGGGCAAGGTCGGCAAGGGTAAAGTCGGTCTCCACATATTTGGACAGCGAGGTGAAGATATCCGGCGCTCGGGTTATGTTGGATACATCGGTCATCTTCTTTAACATGGCGCGGGCGAAGGCGGCGATCATTGAACGGCGCGACGTATCACCGTTGGGATAGAGTTTATAGCGCAGCATATTCACCGCGTCGGTGCCGCCCAGCGTCTGACTGCCTTTGTTTATATGGATATACAGCTGCTGCGACTCGTCATCGTAATTCATATCGGTGGGCACCGTTACATTGATACCGCCGAGTTCGTCGATTACCGAGGCGAGACCCACTACCGAAATGACAGCGTAATAGTCGATTTTCAGCCCGGTCATGGCCGTTACCTTGTTGCGCATATAATGAATACCCTTTGAAGCGTATAGCGAACCCAGTTTTACGTCATTGCCGTCCGCCTGAACCCTCATGTCCGAGGGCAGCATCGAGAAGACAAATTCTTTCGCGCCGCCGTCAATTTTGAGGAGCATAATCGCGTCGGCGGTTATTTCGCGGGCTTTTACCGGAAATCCGGTCACATCCTTGTTTATTTCGGTTACGTCATAATCCTTCAGGATATCGGGCTGGTAATCGGTTCCCACCAGCAATATGGTTACATCGTTGGTTATATCGTCGGTTATATCGCCCGGTTCGATTATATTGCCTTCGGTTTCGCTTCCGGGCAGTTTATTGACCGGTTCGGTTTGGACACCGGACTCGGTTGCGCGGTCATCCGGCGATGAAAAGACGTTTTCTACATTTGTAACAATCGCATAGGAAAGCAATCCGAAAATCAGCAGCGAAACACAAAAGGTCACAATAAAATTTCTTATTACTGAAGACATATTACTCCTCTCCCCGGCGTTATATCCGAATATTCCGACAACATCAAAACAGCCCGTGCGGATTATTTTATTATACAATATCGCCTGTTATTTTGCAATAGATTCTAAAAAATAGTCGAATATTTAAACCTATTTAAAATATGATTCATTTATAGCAATATTCGATTGTCACGCTTATTGATAATATCATATCCGAAATCGAAAAGCAAGCCGTTAAATGTTAAATCGGCAATTTGCGAACTGCCGGAAAAACGCAAAAAAGTCTTGCACTTTCAGCCGTTCCGTGATATAATATAAAAACCGCTTCCGGTAAACGCCGGTCTCCTATGCGTGAACAAAGTACCGAAAACAATAAAACATTAATATAATACACCCCGATAGCTCAGCAGGATAGAGCGTTCGCCTCCTAAGCGAAAGGCCAGCGGTTCGAATCCGCTCCGGGGTGCCAGATCAGACCCGGAAATCTTCGTGATTTCCGGGTCTGATTTCCGCTAACGGAATTTGAAAAAATCGCGAATTTGTCTAACATTCCGGGGCAATTTTCTAAGATGGTTTCTGCTCCGTCCCGATATTTCCTCTAACAAAGGCATAAGGTATCGTTTCTTGCGAGATAAATGCCCTAAAAAGCGGCTATTTTTCTCAGGTGAGTGAGCTATAACCGCCGAAACAGATGTCCGGCACTATGATGCCGTCTAAGCAGAAATAGTAAACACTCCTGATCCTTCTAATAATCAGGAGCGTTTTTCTAACTGCCTATGTATAGTAAACGAAGCGGCATCTCTACCGCCCCGTTTCTTCAAAGATTCTTTGCCAGTGCTCCGAGCAGAGCCGCGATCTCCGGGTTTGCCAGCATCTTCGCCAGTGTATCCGGTGTTATCTCGTTTGGCAACGGGCATTGGCGTATTTCTCAGGCGTCAGCGTCGCCTCAAGCTCATGATATTCATTTGCCCAATTCGGCTTGCTGTCGTCGAAAGCGTCGGCAAGGCCGCCCCAACCCAAAGTGTATTCACGGGGATTTCCATAGCTTGTCCAACTGCTTTCGTAGACCAAATTGTTTTGGACAAAGAGTTCCAAACTACTTCCATAATTCTCAGACAACTCGGAGTCCAGTGAGTTCCTACTTTCCCATTTCTTAATGCTTTCAATCTGGGCATCCGCCATCCAACGAGCTCCAAAAGAAGTCATCAGTTCCTCGACAATATAGGCAATAAACAATCTTATGTGCTCATCCAGAACATCTGAAGCCCATAATCCTTGAAATTTTTCAGAGCTTAGTTTGATATGCCGTTCGAGGCAATGCTTTTATTCGGCAATCACCGTCGCTGCTTTTGCGGAATATCTCCGAAACTTATTGATATTCAGCTCAAAATCTAGTAAAAAAGCATATTGCTGCTGCCGGAATTAATCCTGAGGGGTTGTCCACACACAAGCTTCGTCACACCTCCGCAACCCTTATGTACAAATACGGGCATGTTGACATCCGTTCACTTCAACAAATTCTTGGACACGAAAGTATAGCAACCACTGGAATTTATACTCATGTAGATGACAACCAGCTTCATGCGGCGGTAAATACAAACCCTTTGGCCATGATGTTTAATTAAACATCATGGCTTATTTATAATCTGAAATCTCTCGTAATAATTCTGCAGCTACGAAATGTGGGTTATTATCATTTCCAATCAGCTCAATCAGTATTGCATCTCCATCAAATTCTAAAACTCTAAATTGGTCTCCAATGGCAAATACTAATCCTTCATTACTTTTTCTGCATTTACTTATTGTATATAATGTGTTGCTTTCTGTGGAACCTGTTATGTTTTTTGCTTTTTTCTGATTATGTAAATCAATAAATTTCTTTGCTTTTTTTACAGCAAATTTTCCGCCTTCTACAGTAGTGGTTCCTATAACCGCTCCGCCAACCATGAGCAACAAAACAAGATTTTTCGGACCTCCAAGCTTTTTGGCCAATGTCGTTAATAATTGATATCCACCTAAATTACTCATTACTTCTACCCCTTTGTTACATTACCTTTTTATTACATAATGGTAATAATGCAAAATATTCATACCATACATTAATTATAATTTTTTGCTATACGAGGACATTAACTTTCCCTCTGAGTAATATTCTATTAAGACTTCACGGCCATCATTGTCAACTTCGTAATAAACCCCTATGACATATCTACATACATATTCAGGCAGCGTCTTCCCATCAAAAGACCATATATCATCATAGCTGTTCTTAGTTAATGCAATTAATCGATTGCGATCTTTGGTTTTCTCGTGTTTAGGTCGATTAGATTTTTTCATTTCTATCGCAATTAGGTTATCTTGCTCAGAATGCTGTCCTCTGCTATGAAGTATAAGATCGCAATTTATTGTAATGACATGCAAATCCTTTTCAATAATAGTTTTTACTTTACCTTTATTGCGATTATATTCGACATCAACAAAATATCCACTATAGTCTGGATCATTTCGTATTAGGTCCCGTATATAAGACATTAATGTTCCACACAGTGTACGCTCTGAAACTTTTGAATCAATTAGTTCAACATCTTCAGTTAAGAAACTATTGTTTGCAACTTCAAAGAGATTTCGCATTTCATCGAATGTCTTCATACTATACCTCTATAATTCAATATTGAATTCAGTGATATACGATTTTGGGGGGAATCCCATTTGCTCAAAAAACTCCTTGAGTAGCTTTTTCCCCATAGTATACTTTTTAAATGTAGACACAGCAATGAAAGAGTCTGCAATAAGTTTGACAAATTCTTTGTAATGATCGGCTACGTGAGAATTGCTATTAACAACATGGTATTTATATAGATTAATACTCCCTTTAACAATATCATTGAATGTAGAATTCCACTCTATAAGTAGATCATTGTCGAAAGAATCAATAAAATATACTGGCCATAAAAAATGTTTTTTTCCATCATAATCTGTTTTAACAAAAGTTTTATGCTCATCATCCAAAGCATTAATAATTTCACTAGTTAAAAACAATTTCGGCCCTGTTCCACCATTTTTTTCAAGTCCAACAGCTTCCACGACAGCCTTACCTGCAACATTCGACACAAAGCCTGTTCCGACTTTCTCACCTAGAAGCTCAATGCTTTTCCGTTCTCTCTCGGGAATAAGTTCTTGATTGCGAAAAATGGCGAGTGTAGAAAATATGGCCGCTTCACCAATACTTACTCCACCACGAAATATATTAGGATACCAATTAGCAATTACGTCGGATGTTGTAAAACCGCCATCAGTATCTATCTTAAACTGGTTCATTGTCACAGTTATGGGATTTGACTCATTTTCAGGGTGTGAATATACATGTGAAGTTGAACAGTAACAGGAGCAAAGAAAAGATGATACCTGCTCAACAAAATCATTAGGATTCTGCCCAATAATAAAAATGCTGTCGCTCATTGGCAAGTATGCTTCAAAACTCTCTGCAGAATGAATTTTGACCATTTTTTGAAGCGATGGTTCATTGTAGGTCGATGATGCGGGGTCAATCAACCTTGTTTTAATTTCTTGGTTTGCCGTGTCCAATAAATTAAGTGCGCCTGATGTATCTTTCAAAATATACGAAGAAAAACCCAGTATATCAAGATAGGCAACGCATTTTGGGATTGACATAGTTTTCTTCTCCTTTGTATAATATTTTATTTGTTGATTGTGAAACTCAAAAAACCATTTAAATATACGGTTTTTTAATTTAAAATATATCTGACTTTTCTCCGTTTTTATGATAAAATATAGGTGAAAACAAAAATCAATCACAAGAAACGGAG
>JAQVWU010000114.1 GCA_028709565.1 Eubacteriales bacterium | reverse complement strand
GGAGTCAATGGCGGCGGATTCCATGTATGTTATCACACCGGTATACAATGAAATACTTCTCAAACGCAAATATTCGCGCGACAACGAAAGCGAGGCTATGCTCGACTTAATCAACGGTTCGCGGGTGTTCAGCCTCAAGAACGCTTTTGATATCGGAGGCATTAAATCCGTATTGGACAATGCCTACTCGCAGAATAAATATCCGCTGGCTTCGGATTATGAAGCGGTTGCCGCCGCTTCCGAAAAAAAGCTTGATGAATTATACACCGTGTATTCCGAATAGCATGCAATAAAATACAGCCCGTCAATTTGTTATTGCCTCGGGCTGTATTTTTTATTGCTTAAAATTAACGGCTGCCGTAATCTTCGTTGACCTTTTCTTCATAGGTTGCTATTACCGAGGCGAATTTGCCGCCGGCGTTTATCATATTGAAGCACAGGTCCTTGCTGCCGCCCCAGTTATTCAGAAAACCCAGGTCGAATGTCTTGGAATCCATCACAATCTGGAGCATAGTGAGCGACAACTCGTCACGCAGACCCTTATTGACCAATAAGCCGACGGGCTGAACCTGTCAGAGCCATATTGGGATGACAACTGCAACAACCTCATGTCGGTCTGCGGCAGACTGTATCTGGCGATAAAATGGTTTTGATTTCCTCTGCCGATTCGATTTGCGCCGCGTTGAATGATTTTTTGTTGCGCAGATTAATCAGCAGCTGCGCGTGGTTCTTTTCCTCATCCGCCAAAAATGCGCAGACGTTGAAAAGGCGGTTGCCGGTATTGAGTTCCGCCTGATTTCTGTAATATCTTTCGCCGTCCTGCTAGGTTTTTATCGCAAATTCAAGAGCATCCATAGGAACACCTCGCTGTTTTAATATCCGGTTTATATGCGTTTGCATCAGTATAGCATTGATTTCATGTCATGCCAATATAATCCGCACATGAGCGCCCTAACTTTTTCGCAGGAATGCCCGTCACTATCTTCCGCCGAACGCAGCTCTGCCGGGATATAGCTGAGAAATGCCCAGTTCACCGGCTATGCGCAGCAGGCGGTTATATTTTGCCACCCTTTCGCTTCTGGCGGGAGCACCTGTTTTAATCTGCCCGGCGTTGGTCGCCACCGCGATGTCGGCGATGGTGGTATCCTCGGTCTCACCCGAACGGTGGGAGATGACAGCGGTATAGCCGGCGTGGTGCGCCATGCGTATGGCGTTGAGCGTCTCGGTAAGGGTGCCTATCTGATTGGGTTTGATGAGTATGGAATTTGCGGCGCCCAGGCGGATGCCCTTTTTAAGTCTATCGGTATTTGTCACAAACAGGTCATCCCCGACCAGCTGAAGCCTTTCACCCAGTCTTTCGGTGCACATTTTCCAGCCTTCCCAGTCATCCTGAGCGAATCCGTCCTCAAGCGATATTATGGGATATTTCTGTGCAAGCTTTTCCCAGTAATTCAACAGATCGCCGCGGCTGAATACTCTGCCCTTCTTGGGCAGCATATATGTCCCTTTGTCATCATACCACTCGCTGGAAGCCGCGTCGATGGCTATCATAAAGTCCTCTCCGGGTATATATCCAGCTGCCTCGATTGCCGACATTATCATATCCAGCGCGTCCTCGTCATCGTTAAGATCGGGCGCAAATCCGCCCTCATCGCCGACGGCGGTTGACAGGTTTTTTGAGGTCAAAACGGCCTTTAAACTATGATAGACCTCAGCGCAGCGGCTGAACCCTTCGGTATAATTTTGCGCGCCGGACGGTATGATCATGAATTCCTGGATATCGACATTGTTTGAGGCATGCGCCCCTCCGTTTAGAATGTTAAGCATGGGAACAGGCATAACCTTGGCATCGCAGCCGCCAATGTACCTGTATAGCGGCATCTGGTAGTATTCGGCTGCGGCTTTGGCGCACGCGAGCGAAACGGCGAGGATGGCATTTGCTCCGAGCGTTGCTTTATTCGGCGTATAGTCAAGCTCAATCATCGTCTTGTCCGCTTCCGCCTGCTTTGTGACATCAAAACCGGTCAGCGCCCCGGCGATTGTTGTATTAACGTTATCGACCGCTGCGGTCACGCCTTTACCCGACAGCCTTCTGCTGTTTTTGTCTCTCAGTTCCATTGCCTCAAATATCCCGGTAGACGCCCCCGACGGCACGGCTGCTGAGGCTGAAACACCGCACGATAACGTGACCTCCGCTTCAACGGTCGGAAAGCCCCTCGAATCGAATATCTCCCTGGCCGATATACGGGTGATTTTTTTTCCTTGTGACATAATTGCATGTTCCTTTCTAAATTTCCTAATTTATCTAAATCTTTCTGGTTTTTTAAAGTTGTGGGATGAGCGTTCTTATTATATCCGTAATTTAAAAATATTTCCGAAAATCGTGTAATTGTATGTTGTTTTTAGATTAAATGTGTTAGAATAAAAGCAAATCCATCACGCGTTAACGGAGGGACCGCATGGACTGCAGAAATATTGACAACGGAAATGTCATCATTAAATCAAACAGCTATGTCGACCAGCCCTATATCATCGATACCGGCGACGCCTGGCTTGCCTGCGTAACCGCAGGCAGCGGTCACGAGGGTCAGCCCGGACAGCATGTCATAACGCTGCGCAGCCGCGACCGGGGCAGGACATGGGGTGAGAAAGCGCAGGTCGAATCGCCCGATATGCCCGAATCGTCCTATGCCGTAATGCACCGGTGCGCCGGCGGACGAATCTACTGCTTTTACAATTACAACGCCGGCAATCTGCGGGCCGTCAGGGCCGACGCCGATGTCTACCCCGGCGGACAGTGCCCCCGCGTCGATTCACAGGGACATTTTGTCTATAAATACAGCGACGACGGCGGACGCAGCTGGTCGGAGCGCCGGTATAAAATTGAGATGCGGCTCTTTGACGTCGATCTGGGCAACGCTTACGGAGGAGAGATACTGTTTTTCTGGAATGTCGGCAAGCCCTTTGTCTCCGCCGAGGGGCTGCTTGTACCCGTTACAAAGATTGGCGGTTTCGGCAGGGGTTTTATGTACGACACCGAGGGCGCGCTGCTGCTCTGCCGCAATATCGAGACCGAATCCGACCCCGATAAGCTGCTCTGGGAAACCCTTCCCGATGGTCCCCACGGCATAAAGGCGCCCCGCGGTATCACCCGCGTGTCCGAGGAACACAGTTATGTAACCCTGAGCGACGGCGGTATCTTCTGCGTATTCAGAACAACCTCTTCGCAGCCCTGGTGCGCCTACAGCGGCGACGGAGGACACAGCTTCGGCGCCCCGCGCCCGCTGACCTATTTTGACGGCAGTCCCGTTTATAACCCGCGCGCGGCCAATTTCATCTGGAAATGCAAAAACGGCAGATATCTGTACTGGCATCACAATCATAACGGCAATGATTTTACCGGACGCAATCCGGTATGGCTCAGCGGAGCCGTTGAATACATGACCGGTGAGGGATCGTGTCTGAAATTTTCATATCCCGAGGTATTGCTGTACAGCCACGACCGGGAGGCAAGATTCAGCTATCCCGATATGATTGAATATGACGGCGACTGCTATTTTACCGAGAGCGACAAGACCTGCGCGCGCATTCACAGGGCGGACAGTGAAATACTGGCCCGCCTATGGCGCTTTGGATAATCAATTGTATTATTGACTTTATGCCGCGGGAGTGGTATAATAGCGATATAATAAAGATGCATTTAAGGAAAAACCAATTAAGGAGTTGGTGGAAGTCATGAAAGAGCGTTTACCTTTAAAGCTTATCTCGTTATTATTACTGCTTGTTGTTTTTATCGGTTCCGTTTCCTGCGCGTCGGGGACCGGGGATGCAGGCAGGGACACCGCCGGGGAGAAGGCTGATACGGCTGCCGAAACGAAAGCGGAGGATACAAGACTATATCCCGACCTGCCGGATGATGATTTTGAGGGTTATGATTTCAAGGTGCTCCATTGGTATGTCACCGGTTGGGACAGCCGCAGAAACAAGGATATCTATGCCGAAGCGGAGAACGGCGACCCGATAAACGATGCTGTATACAGACGCAATATGGCGATAAACGAAAGATACAATGTGACTTTTTCCATTCAAAACGAAACACAGGATAAAGTAATATCCATGACCCAGCAGTTCATCAGATCCGGCGAGGACGCGTACGACCTGGTATACGGGCGTATGGTGGATATACCCTCACTGCTGACCGGAGGCAGTTTTATCGATTTTCACACCATTCCCCATATCAATCTGGATAATCCCTGGTGGGATCAAAACTCGGTCGAAAAACTGTCGGTATTGAACAAATTGTATATCGTAGCCTCTGACATCAATATCATCGACAAGGACGCCACCGCTTCGGTGGTATTCAACAAGAAGTACGCCCAGGATTACAATTTCCCCGATTTGTATGAAATCGTCGAAAAGGGCGAATGGACAATGGATACCATGATGGGACTCTATAAGGACAAAACGGTGGACCTGGACGGCAACGGCATAATCGACGAAAACGATATGTACGGTTTTTTGGGCAAGCATGATGTAACGGCAAGCTTTTATATGGGCGGAGGCGGGACCTTCGTGTCCAAAGACGAAGATGACATCCCTCAAATCTCCTTTGAGAGCGAACGCAATTACGACATTGCCATGAAGGTATTTGAGATAATCTATGACAAGGAAAATTTCTATAATCAGCATCTGATGCAGCAACCCATTGACGACCCCCTATTTGAGCAGATGTTTCCCGACGGTCACGGTCTGTTCTACTGGACACGCCTTGACGGAATCACCTCAATGCGCGCCTCCGAAACCGAGTTCGGCATTCTGCCTATCCCCAAATACAATGTCGAGCAGGCAAACCATATAAATATGGTATCCATTCACACCTCGGGGCTGATGACCGTGCCGAAAACGGCGACAAACATCGACCGTACCGGTATAGTGCTGGAAGCGCTGGCCGCCGAATCGAAATACACCCTGATTCCGGCGTATATAGATACCGCGCTCAAGGGCAAGTATGTGCGGGACAGCGAATCGGAGGCGATGCTGGACCTCATATTCGCCAATCGTGTCTATGACCTGGGCGATGTCTACGGATTCGGAGGTCTTGCCAACAACTTCCTGTCCATCGCAGGCACAGGCAATACCGATGTCGCGTCATTCTATCAAAAGTATGAAAAGGCAACCGTGGCCGCGATTGATAAATTCATCGAACAGATTGAATCGTTCGACTGATCAGACTGAATCGGTTGATTGAGATTAAATAAAGCAAAGCAGCCTCCGCGGCAGTTATTGATATGTCGCGGGGGCTGTTTCCGTATTTATTCTGTATAAGTAAAAACAAGCGAATCAATTATATTTTTCGGTACATCGGCATACCCGTCAGCGTCGTCCCGGTATACATACATCCGGATGAACAGGGCGAATTGGTCGGATACCCTGATATAATAGACGCCCGGATAGACTACAACGGTATACCCGCCGGCGCTGGTGCTCACCGTTCCCTTGCCGTAACCGAAGCTGTGTTCGAAATTGTCGCCGTATTGACGGGCGGCGCGCAGATTCACATCGGCGTCCCATACAAAGTCAGCCCCGACGCGAATCAGATGATAGCCTCCCTCAAAGCGTTTGTTATACAGATATCCTTTTTCCTCTGTGCGGGTGCTGTCGCTGAAGATAAATCCGTCCTCGGTTGCCCAGGTGGCGGGGACGTTGAGGGTGAGAGCCGCTTTGTCGGTTTCGGTTATCTCGGTATCGGCGGCAAACCCGTTTTCGGCTATCGCAACAGGGTATATGGTTACCTCTTTATATTCGGTCGGCGGTTCGGTTTGCGGCGCGTCGATAAACACGAGTTCCCCGGTCAACAGATCGGCGCGGACATATCCCTCGCAGTATTCGCGGTAAACCTGCTGAGCGATTGCCGGCTGCCCATCCGCGTTTTCACTCAAATTTTTACTCATGTCGGGATTGCCCTTTTCAAAAATTATATAATACCTGCATATCAGCGCCTCGCCGTCCGGAGAGAGAGAGAAATACAGAATATTAAACTCCAGGGGATAATATTCAACCGCGTCGATACCGTATTTTGAGGCGATATCATCGGAGGTCAGTATAAATTCGACGGTTGTACCGTCTGTCAGATCGGCGGCGGCGATGCTGCAGGCCGTCCGGGACAGACGCTGGGTCATCGCCGGCCGGTCCTCACCGATCCACAGCATATCAGGCAGTCTGCCGGCGCATTCTATCGTATATTTATTGTCTCCCCCGATCAGTATATACGCGCTGAGATTGTCGCTTCGCAGCGGTTTTGTATCATCAAACAGCAGATAACGGTCCCGACCGTTTTCCTGTCCGGTCTGTGTCTCAAATATATACTGCTTTTGCTCGCCTCGGACAACGACGCTTAACGCATTGTGTATGCGGCGGCGGAACACACCGATGATTTCGTCGGCCTGTATCCCGTCGGCCGGTATGCCGGTATTTGCCAGTCGTGCCCGTGGGTCATTGAGCCGGGCCGCAACCGCAGCCGTGTCCGTGCCGATGGCAGCGAGATAATCATCAAGCGTTGCCGCTGTTTTGTCGGTTTCATTGAAATAATAGAAAACACAGTCGGTCTGAGTTTGCCCCGTTACATAATTATAGCAGCTCGTTTTTATGACAATACTGCCGATACCGTTTTCAGCCGTATACAAATAATCACAGTTAATAGATACAGGTGAAACAGCCGTGTCCCCGGCCGCCAGATAAGGCAGATAAATGCCGCAGCGCGAAAGAAAATCGGATACGATGCGCGCGTTGAGCCCATTCGCCGCTTCACCCTTGACGCCGGGCAGAATGATACTGTTTAATACGGCAGTATATTCATCTCCGTATTGGGAGTAGTTGCATACCAAATCAAGTATATATGCGTCAACAACCTCGCCATACCCTGTATAAGCCGTCTCATAGGGCGACAAATCAAAGGTGTTTTCGGGTATCGGTATACGGTTCTTCGGAGTAATCGCGAAGGAAATCAGGCGTGAGGCGCGCTCCGCGTCCGCGAATGCCGCTGACCAGCTTACCGGAATAAGTATTCCGGGATTCACATTGTATAATACGTCCAGACCGCCCTTTTCGTTCATCGCCATACTGAAGGGGTATTCATGTGACTCTTCCCCAGCCGCATGACTGCCCCCGAAAACAAGATCAAATATAGCGGGATCGGCGGTATTATACTCAAATCCGACATGCCTTGCCCTGCCGACAATACCGGCCGGCGCCCCCCGGTAATATAGTATCTCCCCGTCGAATCCGGTTAAGTCGCCGGTATTTTTATATTCGGCGATATTCACGGATGCATCTCTGAGGGGGTCAACGATTTGGGGTTCGCTGTTTGAAGAGTCATCCCACAGATAAACGGGTAGCGTAAACACATCGCCGGGCGGAAAGTTTTTTTCGTAATGGGCAGCCGCGGTCCGCCACAGCGTATCCATATTATCGTCATACGCGAAATACCCGGTTACCGAGGCCGCAAAAACCGGCGCGGCTTCCTCAGTCATACCGCCATACATAAAAGTATACAGGTCCGCGCTTTCCTCTTCGTGCCGACCCTCAAACAACCGGGGCAAATCGCCGGCCGCGCTGCCATCCAGCCGTCCGCAGATTGCCGAAAGGATTTTATATGCGCCGGCGGTGTCGATATCTCCGTCCGTTTCGCCCGAAAGGATGATATCGGACATATGTTCAATCAACGCATAGACACCGTCGCCGGCAATCTTTCCCCTGACGGTCATCGCGTCAACACGCGCCAGGGTGTCCCGATAAGCGGAGGATTGAGTTTTGCTGAAGGGCAGCAGATTTATCAAAGCCAGCCCGCCGATAACGCACAGGCACAGCATGACAGCCGCGGCAACCAGACCGATTTTTCTTGCCGGCGTATTGAACGTGTTCAGAAAAGAATTTTTAATTTTTTTGATATTATTATCCGATGATTTCATCAATGAATTTATCCATCGCGGTGATGATTCTGTTTTCCGATTTGGTATAATAGGAGGCAAGATCGGTATTCTTGGCGCTCATCATATTGTTCGCCAGATTGCCTATATCGCCGAAATTGAAAAAGAATACCATATCATATACCATGTTGTCAAATACAATATCAAGCATTTCTTTTGATTCCTCATCCCGCGACGCTTTGTCCTTCAGGGTGATATCATAAAAGGCCACCTTGGTGAGTTCTCTGCCCTTGCGCGCCATGGCTTCGGTCAGAACACCTGCCCGTGCGGTTTCGGTAACCGTTTTGGGGATCATAACAAACGGACAGGCTACGTTGTTTGCGCAGGAGTAATAACCGTCCTGTGCCTCATCATATTTGGGAATCGGCACTATACCGAAATC
>JAQVWU010000113.1 GCA_028709565.1 Eubacteriales bacterium | reverse complement strand
CGCTGTTTGGCACCACGCTGTCATAATTCATCGATCTTTCACCGATATAAAATGAGAGATTAGCGCCCACATCTATTTCACCGCTGATATTAAGGACTACCGTCTTGCTCTGGGCGGGATTGACCGGGTCGGGTTTAATACTTTCGACAACGGCGTTTATCTCACCGCCCCACCACCATTCGATGTTTGCCCTGTCGCCCGTTTTTATGCGCTTGGCCTGCTCGTTTGTGACATTGAATGTTATCGAATAGCCCTTGTCAACCAGCTGAATATCGGCTACAGGGTCGTTTAACTGAATCTTATTGCCTGCAACAACCCTTATGGCGGCAATTACACCGGCGACCGGGGCTTTCACTTCGGTCGTAAAGTCGCCTGTTTTAATCTGCTCGATTTCGGCTTCTTTATCTGTGATTTTTTTATTAATAATATCGAGCTTCATTTGCACGACCTCGGTGGATGCCTTGTTTGCCTCCATTTCAGCGGCAAGTTCCCTCTGTAATTTGCTTACGTTATTCTCCAGCGATTTTAATGCCGAATCCGATACGGTATCTCCTTTGATGCCTTCCAGTTCGGTTACATTATCCCGTAGATTATCTTCCTGTTCTTCAGCCCGGGTTATCTGTTCGTCCAGCGAATCGGATTCCGCCTTCATCGATTCCAGAGAATCGGCGCTGGTCAGCAGGTCGACCATTGTTTTGGCGTCTTCATAATCGGCCCGGGCATCGGTCAGCCTTTCCGCCGCGGTATTTTTTGCTCTTTCGCTGAAGACAATTTCTTTGTCGGCCGCCTTTTTATCGGCATCGGCAATATCTGCCTCGTCCTTGTATTTTTGAAGCATATTCAGGTAATTCCGCGAATTGTCATACTTCTGCTGGAGCAGCGCCAGATCCTGCTTTTTGTACTGCAGGTTTACAGCCGATTCCTCAAGGGCGCGCTGCATCGCGACAAGCGATTCCGGGGTGGAGTTGGCGGCGTCATTGTATGTCTTCACTGCGTTATTGTACGCGGCTTCCAGTGATTCCCTGGTGACCGCCGGTATTACGGGTTCGGTTTCCGTGTTGGTTTCGGCCTGGATTTTTACTGCGGTTTTTTCGGAATCTTCGGATGCGGCGGTCGTTTCTTCGCTGTAATTCTGCAGCGCGTCCCACGCGGCCAGCATTTTATTATACAGCGACATGACATAATCGGCGTTGTCCGCCTGCGCCTTTTGATAATCCTCGATATCATAGGCATATTGCCGTTCCAGGTCGCTTATCTCGCGGATTTTTGCCGTAAGGGTCGCTTCGTCTACCGCCGCGTCGGGGTTTTGGGCGATAAAATCATCCCGCGCCGCTATGGCGTCGGCCAGTATATCCTCTTTTATCTCCGCCGTTTCTTTTGCAGTCTCAAGGGCGTTTTCGGCTTCTTTCAGGGCGGCTTCGGCGTCGGTCAGCGCCGTCTTAAGATTATCTCTTTCGCGTATAGCCGCGTCCAGCGACGCGTTTACTTCGTCGATGCCCTCAATCGCCTCAAGCTGCGCAATTTTGCCGTCAATCTTTGATTTTTGGCTTTCAAGCTGAGTGACAAGTTTTTGGGCGTCTTTGTATTCGGCTTTTGCGCCGGTCAGCTGTTCTTTGGCTTTGTTTGACGCCGCTCTTTTGCTGCGGGCTTCGGTCACGGCTGCCTGGGCTTCGGATATGGCCAGTTGTTTATCCAGGTAATCACCGCCCAAAGAACCGAGCGTGTCGTTGTATTCGGCTTTCAGCGCCGCCAGGGCTTCAAGCGCTTCTATTAAATTGGCATCCTTTTCGTTCTCAAGCAGAAACATGACATCACCGATCTCGACATGCTGACCTGCTTTGACGCCGATATCTTTGACGGTTGAGCTTGACGGCGAACTGACTTCATAGGTCTCTTTTGCTTCTACCGTACCGCTGCCGCGGACGCGGGTGGTAATGGTACCCGAATAGCAATACTGCGCTGAAACCTCGGGCAGGGAGTAATTCATGATTGTATTTGAAAACAAGGTCAAAACAAGCATAACGGACAGGAATATGATAGCTATATTTTTAACCCAGTTGCGTCTTTTAATTGCCTTTTCTTCCATCTCTGTTCCTTTGTTTTATATTGTTTTATATTTCTGTATAAACTGTTGCTTTTAGTCTTAATAACGCTTACCCCTTGATGCTGCTTGAATATGATATGCCCTCAATCAGATAGTCTTCGCTGTATAAAAACATCAGCAGCGTAGGTATCATATATATCGTAGCCACGGCGAAAGCAAGACCCACGTCACCGGTATTGATTTTTGAAAGAAAAACCGAAAGAGGGTGCATTTCGCTGTCCGACAGCAAAACCAGCGGCTGTTCGACCATGTTCCAGTAATCGATGAACACAAGAATGGCAACCGAATAGAGGGTACTGCGGCATTGGGGGACACAGATGCGCGTAAATATCTGCCATTCGCCGGCACCGTCAAGTTTTGCGGCCTCTATCATCGCGGAAGGTATGCGGCGCATGAATTTTGTCAGTATAAAAACCGAAAAGGGCGCAAATATACCGGGCAGAATAATAGACCAGCGTGTGTTGATAATGGAAAGCCAGTTGGCGACCAGATAATTCGGTACAAGGGTAACCTGATAGGGCATGAGCATCAAAATAACATAAACAAAGAATATCAGGCTGCGTATTTTGCTGTCAAAACGCGCGAAACAATATGAAGCCGACAGGGCTATAATTATCTGAAATATTGTGATGGGTACCACCAATATAACCGAATTCCAGAATTTGAAAAGGTATTGAGGGCTTTTGATCAAAACGGTGGAATATTGGCTGAAGCTTATCATGTCGGGTATAAGCTTTAAATTAACCCTTTCGGATATGTATGTTTTCGATCCGCTGCCGACATTGCCGAATATTTTTCCGTAGTTCGCGGCTATTTCGGTGGCGGACATAAATGAGTTGGTTATGGTAAGAACGGTCGGCATCATAAAGAGCAGTGCCGTCGCGGCCATCAATATAACGATAATGCCGACGATAATATTGTGGCGGATACGGAACAGCGTGCGCTGACGTTTTACCTGTATTCTTTCAAGGCGCTGTCTTTCCGCCTGTGATTTGTTCAGTGTTTCGGAAACCGTTGTTTTCACCCCCGGTGTGTTTTTATTCACTTAAATCTCTGCCGACACGGTTATCTATAAGCAGCATGATGCCTATTATAACGATCATCACAAGACACATAATAATCGCGGCGGTGGAAAGTTTCTGATAATCCAGCGTTCTAAAGGTGTTATTCATAAAATGCTGCAGCAGGTACAAACTGTCGTACGGGTAATTATCGGTAAGCAGATACACCTCGCGGAATACCTTAAAAGAGTTAATCAACGACAGGATTGTAACAAATAAAACACTCGATGAAAGATATCGGAGCTTGATATAAAAAAATCGCTGCACGGCGTTTGCCCCTTCCATAGAGGAAGCCTCGATAATATCGGTCGGAATATTTGACAGCGCCGCCATAAACAGTATCATGTTATAGCCGATGTTTTTCCACAGATAAAGGGTTATTATAACTATCTGGCTGTAATCCGATTTCAGCCAGTCTATTGACGCTTTTCCGAATAATGACAAAAATTCATTTAATGCCCCGTTCTGATGAAATATGACCTGCCATATCAGTACAATCGAAGCCACGGGGACCATGAGCGGCGTGATGAAAATGGTCCTGAACTGGCTTTTAAACGGGATATTAGCATCAAGAATCATCGCCAGCAGCAGCGCGAGTATAACAACGGCCGGGACGGCAAGCAAAGAAAATTGAAGGGTGTTTTTTATGGCAAGTCTGAAGGCGTCATTGCGGAACAGGTTTTTATAGTTATCAAAAAAAACGAATTCGCGGTTTACGGGGCTATCCACAAACGAATAATAAACGACAACAAAAAACGGCAGGATATAAAACAACAGCATGCCCGCCAGACTCGGCAGCAAAAACAAGCCCGTCGCTTTCCTTTCGCGCCGTTCCGCTTTTCCGATATAATGTATTCTTTCTTTTTTTGCTTTCTTTACTTTTGTTAGTTCTTTTTCTTTGCTTTGCATTATGCTCATCTCATTTTCTGTTTTCATGCTTTTATGCTTATGGACAGGTATTTCCGAAAACGAATGCCTTCAGTATGTAATATTTATATATTCGTAAGGGCAACAGTTCTTTGACGTATAGTTTCGCAAAATGTTCCTTTGTTCCGGTTTTCTTTTGTACATTTTTAAGTATAGCACACGCGACAAAAAAAGTAAACAGAAATCATCCGCTCAAACATCAAATCTAAATATAAAAAATCAGCCGGTCATTAAGACCGGTGACGTATAGGTTAAAATATTTTGATTTTGGCAAGTATGACGGTTACAATTAAGCTTAATATCAGCGAGAGCGCGATTATGATAATAAAACCGTAAGGGTTGTTCGCGAAGGGCATGCTGCCCGCCGCTATGTTCATGCCGTATGCGCTGAAAATCATTGTCGGGATTGACATGATTATTGTAACTATCGCTAAAAACTTCATGACTATATTCAGGTTGTTTGAGATGACCGAGGCAAAGGCGTCCATCATCCCGCTGAGTATACCGCTGTATATGTTTGTCATCTCTATAGCCTGTTTGTTTTCTATAATGACATCCTCAAGCAGCTCGGTATCCTCGGGGAATTTCTTAATGCTTTCGCTTCTCAGCATTTTTTCCAGAACAATTTCATTTGATCGCAGCGCGGTTGTAAAGAAAACCAGACTCTTTTCGAGCTTTAACAACTCTATGAGCTCACGGTTTTTTGTGGAACTCTGCAGTTTTTCCTCAACGATTCCGCTCTTTTTATCTATGCTGTGCAGATATTGCAGATAAAGCGAGGAAATTCGGTATAATATCTGGAATATAAACCTTGTTTTCATATGTGTGCGGAAATCACGTACGCGTTCATGTATAAACGCGTCAAGAATCGGCGTATCTTCAAGACATACGGTAATAAGCGCATCGTTCAGTATGATTATCGAAAGAGGTATTGTACAATACCATTGCTCTTTATCGCGGTTTTTATATGTCGGTATGTTTACAAGCACCATTGTATAATCGTCGCCGACCTCTATTCTGGAGCTTTCCTCTTCGTCAAGTGCCGCCCTTAAGCTTTCGGTATCAATATGGAATTCGGAGGCAACAGCGGATGTTTCTTTCTCGTCGGGATTTACAATATAAATCCAGCACCCGGGCTGCGGTTTTTCGATTTGTTTTACCGCGCCGTTTTCGGTTATAAATATTTCAATCATGGTTCAGACCCCTTTCGGTGCTGCGTTGTCCATACGGAGCAGACCAACCGAAAGTTACCCGCGCCGTATGCTTTTAAATTTCATGTTATCGCAGGGTATATGTGTTCGCGAACCGGATCATACCATCTCGGTTTATATAAAAATTTATCCCGTTAACCGCAGGACATAAATTATGGCGCAAGGCGGAACGGGATATTTACTGATTTCGGATTTTCTTAATGCAGCGTTTAATAACGGCCGTAGTCGTGCGCCGCCTGATACATGGCGATGACATTTTCGGCGGGGGAGTTGTCCTGTATGGCGTGTGTCGGCGCAAAATGATAACCGCCGCCCTCCATCATGATTTTGAGTGTGTTTTTTACATCGGCTACCACGTCCCCGGGAGTGCCGTATGCCAGCGGGCCGGCGGTGGAGATGCAGCCGCGGTAACACAGGCGGTTTCCGAAGGTCTGTTTGAGATAAGCGGGGCTCATGTTTGCCGCTTCCGGCTGAAGGGTATCGACACCGGTTACACCCATCTCAATAAAATCTTCGTAAACCCAGCTGGACGAACCGCAGGTATGAATAATGGTAGGCAGGTTGTATGAATTGGCCAGGTCGATAAATTGTTTGTGTATGGGTTTCATTACGCTGCGGTACAGGTTCAGGCTTATCATCGGCGTGTTCTGTGTACCCAGGTCTTCTCCGAGCCACACAAAGTCGATATAACCGCGGCATTTGTCCAGCAAGCGTTCCAGCTGTGTGAGCTGCGAAGCGGCGCGGCGGTTGATAAAATCCATAGCCGGTTCATATCCGGTTATTAAATGGCACAGCACATCCTCCATACCCATGATTCTGCCGTTGGAGTTTATAATGTCGGGTGTTCCGGCGCCGCCCGCGTAAACGGCATAATCCGTAATGGACCGGGCTGCTTCAAGCGCCGCATCGTAATCGAAATTATCGGGGTCGGGTATGGGAAACGCTGCGAATGCCTCTTCACCGGCATCGATGAGCGGAAAATCACAGAAGTCCCAGTAACCGCCAGTCTCATGCTCAACCCAGCGCATGACGGCGCCTTCCAGTTGATTCACCATGCGGTCGGGGGGTACCTCATGCAGCTGCGGACCTGTATACGGAGCGCCGACGCCGCGGTAATCGACTCCTAGCGCGCGCATCACATGCTCATAATTGCCGTCCGCAATACCGAGTTCGGCGGCCACCCGCGCGTGTACCGCTCCGTTTGTCTCGTATCCGATGGTTACCCGGTCGGTTTTTTCATGAGCGAAGGTACGGCGTATGCGCTCTTTTGCCGTCATGGTCTCGGGTGCTTTTATAATCGGTGTCATAATACATCTCCCTGTCATTTTATTTAATGGCTTTGAATCGGCTCTTTATATCGTATAAGTAATCCTGTTATCGACTATCTTATTATCCGACTTCAAGATATGCGTCAACGGTTTTTTGCATGGCCTTTTCCGCCTGTTTTTCCCGTTTGGCGTAAAGCGAAGAAAAGTCGGAGGAACGCTGTCCCATCATTTCGAAAAATACATTTCCGACACCGCCCCAGTTGTAAATCTGGCTGATATCGTACATCCTTGTTTCCAAAACGATGTCCAGCATTTTAATCGACTCATCGTCCCGCAGATATTTATAGTTGAGCGAAATGTCGTAATAGGCTTCCCTTACGGTATACCGCGATTTTGCGGCCATTGCCTCTATTATTACGCCGGTGCGCTCCATGTCGTCGCCGGATACCGGAACCGATACGCATGAGGTGGTAGGATGAACAAAGTTGTAATATGTCCCCTGCGCCGCGTCCAGTTTGGGCATCGGCACAATACCGAAATCGGTATCCATGTTGCGCATACGTATAACTAGCTGGATGGCGGTAGTTTTAAACAGACCGCGGTTTTCCTCAAACATGTGCTGTGTTGTCTCAAACGGACGGGCATAACCGGTCAGTTCCTGGAAATTAATAGAATACTCACGGTCGAGCAGGAAATCGAAGACCCTCTGCATGCAGCCGAGCGCACGGTCGTTGTTGATTGACAGATAAGGCATGTCGTCGGCGTCCTTTGATACCACCTTTTCTCCGAACCCGAGAATAAAACCGGGGGCATTCTCATATTGCGATATATGTCCGTATAAATCGAATTCATCGAGTTTTCCGTTGCCGTCAAGGTCGGTTGTTATCCCCTTTGTCATCTCGACCATCGTATCAAAAAACCATTTGTCCGAGGAAACGAGTTCATAGGGACTTGTGAGATTGTAATCGTCTATGAGCGTCTTGTTGAATATTACCAGCCAGGTAGCGTCATTGGGCATTATAAGCATGTCGCCCGTCGTCATATAAAGCCGGTGATTTATTGACAAATCGGCGTTTGCGCGCTGATCCCACCAGGGTTTTGACAGGTCAAGCATCGGAATGCCGTAGAGGTCGGTGAGCATGCCCTGGGTAGCCATGGTTGATGTGTCATACATATTAGCTGTTACAAAGTCGTATGCGCCGTCGCCGGCGGTTATGCTTTTTTTAACCGTTTGCGCCATGGCGGTGGTTCCGGGTATGCCGTTTATCACAACATTGTATTCCTCTTCGACAAAAGCGTTTCGGTTGAATACCGCGTCATTTATTACCTCGCCGTTGGGCGCTTCCACGTCGATGTCCTGTGAAGCCCACTCTATATATTCCGGGCCCTTCATAAGTATATTGAATTCATATCCTTCATAATCCGCCTCGGGCAGATCGGGCAGCAATTGCGTTGTTTCATCGGACAGCGTTTCCGCGGCCGATACATCCTGTATCTGAGTGTCCGGCGCGCCGGATTGGGCGCAGCCGGATAAAACGGACAGCGTGATATATACACAGGTAAAAATTACGGCGCTTTTGATAATCATTTTCATTTTTATAATCAACTCCAGACTGTTTATTTAATATTTATTATTGCTGTTGATAAACTTCGGCCGATATGTTATTATAAAGCATGACATGAGTGTCACAAGTGGTTTTAAAAAAACGGAATTGTCACAATAAGGTAATAGAAAATGTGATTTTTGTATCTGACACATAATTTGTCCGGATTTTCAAAAAAAAGAGGAATATTTCCTCGT